>JALRIJ010000351.1 GCA_023255485.1 Flectobacillus sp. | reverse complement strand
TTATAATCAATCCCAAGAAGATGGTTAAACATCTTATAAAAATATAAGTATTTCCAATTTCAATCCTAGGTTTCCCCCAAAATCTAGGATTTTTTTTGTCTCGCATTTTTGTTTTATCATTTTTACTCATAGTAATTTTTAGCGTAGCTAAATCACTTTTTAAGTTGAGTGTATCCTGTATAAACCCAATCATTTCTTTGGCTTCCGAGTAGAGCGAGTTATTATCTAAGTCCGTAATGGCATACACACGATACTTACCTGCTGCAATATTTTCCATAGTAAATTTCCCTAAACTATCTGTTTTAGTAAAATAATAGGGTTTGTTCTTAGCTGGTTTTAAGGTATCCGAATATTGGTATAAGCCTACGGTGACATCCAACATGGGTTTTCCAGAAAGAGCATTAATGACTTCGCCTCCAACTTTCAACGAATCAATGACATTACCTGTACTAAAAACTAGGCGTACATTTTTGGCAGGGTTACGCTCGGTAATGTCTTTAAAGGTTTCCTTAAAGTTAAAGTTGTAGGTAGCATTGGCTTTTAAGGGGGCATTTAAGGTAAGGCGTACACCCTTGGGCATAATCTTGGTTTCATAGCCTTCTTCTAGGCTAGGTGTAATAACGAGTTGCTGCTTGATGTTATCCACAGTGACATATTCGTCAAACTGTAATTCGATGAGATTTCCTCGGAAGTTTTTACTTTGATTGTTCGGAAATACCCGTACTAACTTAGGAGCAAGTGTATCTTTTTTACCTCCAGTTGGAGCTACAATTTGGGCACAGCTAAAAAGAGTCTCGATGAAGACAAAACTCAGAAAACTTATCAATAGTATGTGTTTAACTTTCATTGTGGATATGTTGAAAACTTTGTGGATTAATTCTTTAGCAATGGGTTTTTCTCGTAAATGATGCGATAAATTGTTGATTATTTGTCAAATTTAGAGAAAAAGCCTTCAAAAAGGTAATACAAAAGTAAGCCCTCAGTTTTAATTTATAAACTGAGGGCTGTGGATAAGACGTTAAATATCGTTAATTATTGCTTCTTGAACACATAAATAAGGCTTGAATAGTTTTGCTGGTTACTACTAGCCCAGCTATTTGATTTAAGCCCGTCGAAGAATGCTTTTAGATAGTTGATACTTCCTGTTTGGTATTTTGTGGATAACATACTTACATAGAAAGAATCGAATTTCATGGGGAGGGTTTCCACTAATTGAAAACCATGATTAGCCATTAAGTGCTTGATACTTTTCTGAGAAAAATGGTATAAGTGACGAGGTACATCATAAGCTGCCCATTGTTCCTGATAGATTTGAGCATCTTTTGATTCGTAGTTCGGCACTGCAATGATTAAGTGTCCGTCCTTGGTTAATCGTTGGTTGAGCCAGTTGGCAGTTTCATTTAATTGGTGAACGTGTTCGAGTACGTGCCACATCGTAATAACATCGAATTGTTCGTTGGTATAACTTCCTAAAATCTGAGATTCGATTGGTACTTTATTTAGCTCTTTGGCAAACTTTCCTGCATCAGGGTCGGGTTCAATACCTTTAACGTTCCATCCTGCTTCTTGGCAACAATGGATGAACATTCCCGTACCACAACCTACATCTAAGAGTTTTCCTTTTTTAGCAGCAAGTCGATTGATGAGTGAAAGTTTTCCTTGCAGGGTATATTTTCGCACGGCATGATAGAGCTTTGCCATGATACCCTTTGAGGTATTACTATGCGAAATATAAGCATCCGATTTGTAGTATTGTCCTACGTTTGCTTCGTCGGGGCGTGGATTGGTAAATTTAAAACCACAACTTTTGCAGTTGACAATATCAAATTTCTCCTGACTAACGGTATAATCTTGACAGGTTTTAAAGTGGGTAAGTTCTTGGCTTTGACAGATGGGGCAAGCCTGCAATTGTTCAACCATTATGAGTACGATTTGAATAAGCGGTTCTGAGCCGAAACCCAGAACCGATATGATAAGGAATGAATGTCTTGATTTGAACTAGCAATGATGCTATAGAACGTTCGTTTATTTACCGATAAACATCATCAAAATCGAAATATCCGAAGCAGATACTCCACTGATTCGAGAAGCCTGACCAATGGTTGCAGGTTTAATTTTATTCAATTTTTGACGACCTTCAATCGAAACGGCAGATAGTTTGTTGTAATCAAAATCGCTAGGAATTGGCAAATGTTCTAAGCGTAATGTTTTATCAACTAAGGCTTGTTCCTTTTCGATATAGCTTTCGTACTTGATATTGATTTCAGCATGTTCTAACACATCTTCCGTGAACTTCGCTAAATATTCTTCGATTTCAGGTGTTAATTGTTTGATCTCTCCCAAGCCAATGTTGGGTCTTTTCAACAAGTTGTAAATACTCGTACCTTCTTTTAAAGGAGCTGTTCCAAATGCAATTAACTGCTCGTTTACTTCGTCTGGTCTTACTTTTTTGAATTTAAGATCATTGACCAAATTAGCTGTTTGCTCCTTCTTATTTTTCATCTTAGTTAGACGTTCTTCGGAAGCTAATTGGATTTCAAACCCTTTTTCAGTTAAACGAATATCCGCATTATCTTGACGTAAAAGCGTTCTATACTCGGCACGAGAGGTGAACATACGGTAAGGTTCGTCTGTTCCTTTATTGATTAAATCGTCAATCAATACGCCAATGTATGCTTCCGAACGAGAAAGAACAAATTCTCCTAAATCCTGTGCTTTACGGTGTGCATTAATACCCGCCATTAGTCCCTGACAGGCGGCTTCTTCGTAACCAGTAGTTCCATTGATTTGTCCAGCAAAATATAAGCCTTCAATTAACTTAGTTTCAAGCGTTGCCTTTAATTGCGTTGGTGGAAAATAATCGTACTCAATTGCATACCCTGGACGGAACATTCGTACGTTTTCAAAACCTGGGATTTTACGTAAGGC
>JALRIJ010000350.1 GCA_023255485.1 Flectobacillus sp. | reverse complement strand
ATGCCAATTGCCAAATTATGATGAAAAAATTTGATGACATGGGCATCAAGTACCAATACAGCGAATACGCTGGCGGACATTCTTGGCCCGTTTGGCGACACGACATTTTCTTATTTTCTCAATTATTATTCAAGTAAGTAATGGGGTAAAATGTTACTCTAATAGACGAACTTATCAACCTTTTTACGTTCTTCAAGACTATGGTTGCATTCTTGAAGAACGTTTTATACCTAACAAGAGTAAATTTATATGAACCTCCCTCTCTTTCAAAAACTTCTATTTATTGATAACCAACTTTCCTCTCCCACTGTACTTGCTTAATTACATTATAGCTATATTATTTTGAACATAAACACGATATTCGTCCATAAGTTACCTATATTTGTGTCTATTTCACACAATTGTATTTTTAGGTAATTACCTCTTATGTTCCACAAAGAATAGCGTTTTGCAAAACCGTAAATCAGCTAAGCAGTGGCTACTAACTAGTAGCCTGAGTTTGATGGCCAATAACATATACTAAGCATGAATATTTTCTATTTCATCGTTACGCTACTTTTGCTATGCCTACAATCTTTTGGGCAAGTAAAAAACTATAACTTTATCAATCTCAATAGCAAAAATGGGCTTTCTTCCAATTCAGTAAACACCATCTTGAAAGACAAGTATGGCTTCATGTGGTTTGGAACAGAAGATGGGCTAAATAAATTTGATGGACAAAATTTTGTAGTTTATCGGCATAGTGAAACAGACCCCTCTAGTATTGGAAGAGGAGTTATTACGGCTATGCAAGAAGATAGAAAAGGGAATTTATGGATTGGCTCTAACATAACACTATCGCTGTACAACAGAAATTTAAATAATTTCATCAACTTTGATTTTCGTAAACTTGGATGGATTAGGTGTTTACAAGCCGACCACCTCGGCAATATTTGGGTTGGAACTTATTCTGGCTTATATTATTTTAATCCAAAATCCAAAAAAGTTATTTCTTACAAGGCTAATCCATTACGAGCAGATAAGCTAAACTCCAACGTCATTTTAAGTATATTTGAAGACCATCAAAATCGTGTATGGGTAGGTACAAACGCTGGATTGCATTTATTCCATTCAACTAATAGACGTTTTACTAGATTCCTGCACGATAAGGATAATCCCTTAACGATTTCAAGCAATATTGTTCGCTCTTTGGCAGAGGACAAACAAGGAAATATCTGGATTGGTACAGGTAACGGAGTCAATAAGATTGATTCAAAGAATCAAAGATTCACCTATTTTAAAACAAACACCACTGATAATCAAGAATTTAACAATGATAATATTTTTAAGATTGCCTTTGATAAAGATGAAAAACTATGGGTAGGTACAGAAGATGGGCTAAATATTCTACAGCCTAACACGGGCAAATTCATTCGAGTAGATAAACTAACATCGGTCAAATATGATGGAATTGGTAGTTTTGTAGGACACTCTATTCGGGATATTTATTTAGACAATAAGGGCATTTCTTGGATTGGTACGTTGCAAGGTGGGGTCAATAAATACGATACTAATTTAGCATTTTTCAATCACATCCGATTTAGTCCGCTCAATGTAAACGGCTTTAGTGCCAGTGCTGTATCCTCTTTTGCAGAAAACAAATCTGGAGAGATTTATATAGGAACAGCGGAGAACGGGCTGAACATATTCAACCGTAATACGAAGCTTATCAGACAAATACCCTTATTAGATAAGGCAGGGAAAAAAGTAGCCATTTCGTCATTAGCCTACTCAGAAGATAAACTCTGGATAGGAAGTCCTCTAAATGGAATTTATGAAATGAACCTATTGACTCATGCAATCAAAAATATCCATATCCCTAAGAGTAAAACAGATAATGCAGCAGTGCCTATCAACTGTTTAAAAGTAGATAAACGTAACAATCTTTGGATTGGTACTAATGGTAGTGGGCTTTATAAGTACGATATAAAAAAACAGGCACTAGCTCATTTTAGTGAACTTTTCCCGCAACGAAAAGACCGTAACCTTCTGGCAAACGGTTATGTATCTTCCATTGAGGAAGACAAACAGGGGAATTTATGGATTGGCTCTATGGGGGCAGGTTTGGCAAGGTACAATCCTACTCAACACACACTTTACCTACTCAATCACGATAATAGTAACCTTCCGTTAGATATCGTTCAAGCCATTCATTGCGATAGATACGACCAAATCTGGGTAGGTGTCTTGGGAGGTGGGCTATGTCTATATAATAATAAACTTAAAACCTTCCATCAATATAGTATCAAACAATTACTTGCCAATGATATTATTTACAAAATCTTAGAAGATGAGCATGGAAAGTTGTGGGTAAGTACCAATAAGGGAATCAGCGTATTTGATTCTCAACGTAAGGTATTCAAAAATTATACCTACCACAATGGTATTCAACAAAGTAATTTTAATATTGGAGCTGGATTGAAAACCAGTACAGGGGAAATGTATTTTGGTGGAAATGAAGGATTTAACTTCTTCATCCCTAAATACCTATATCAAAACCGAAACATTCCTTCGCTGGTCTTTACTGATTTAAAAATTGGGAATAAGAGTGTAAAACCTGCCGAAAATGCAGAAATTTCAGAATCTATTGCCACTGCAAAAAAAATAGAACTGAGCTATAAACAGAATTTCTCCTTAGACTTTGTCGCTTTAAATTACACGGCTCCTCAAGAGAACCAATATATCTATATGTTGGAGGGTTTCGACAAAGAATGGAATCATGTTGGTTCTGTAACCACTGCGGTTTATACCAACTTAGACCCAGGGACATATAGATTTAGACTCAAAGCTCAAAGTGAGGATGGCTCATGGCATACACCTGAGAAGGTCGTCGAAATTGTCGTTAATCCGCCTTTCTGGCGTACTTATTATGCGTATTTTACGTATTTTTTACTCCT
>JALRIJ010000034.1 GCA_023255485.1 Flectobacillus sp. | reverse complement strand
CTAAAACCTCAACTTTCCTGATAGCAAAAGCCCATTGGAATTATTCACCGTAATTCCAATGGGCTTTTGCTATTATTACTAAAAAATAGGATGATCAACAACTTAACGATGCCCGAAAATAGCCGATCCTACACGAACTAAGGTAGAACCCTCTTCGGCAGCAATCAAATAATCGCCCGACATCCCCATAGAAATTTCGCTTAATGCCACGTTTTCTGTATTTGTAAACGTGCTTTTTAACGAGTCAAAAAAGGTTTTTAGTCCTCTAAATTCAAGTCTAATTTGGGTTAAATCATCGGTGTTGGTAGCCATTCCCATTAGCCCAACAATTCGGATGTTTTTCATCGCTTTGAAACTTTCCGACTCTAATAGGGCTATCGCTTCCTCTTGAGATAGTCCAAATTTTGTTTCTTCCTTCGCAATGTAAATTTGCAATAAACAATCAATCACTCGTGCGTGTTTAGCTGCCTGTTTATCAATTTCTTGTAATAACTTGAGCGAATCGACCGAATGAATCATAGAAACAAATTCAGCCATGTATTTTACCTTGTTGGTTTGTAGATGCCCAATTAAATGCCATTGGATATCTTTGGGTAATACTTCCCATTTACTAACCATTTCTTGGACTTTATTTTCTCCGAAAATTTTACAATTGGCGTCGTAGGCTTCTTGCAATAATTCAATCGGTTTGGTTTTTGTGACAGCAATTAATTTGGCTGAAGTCCCTTCAAGACTGTTAAGGATGGTGTGGATATTTTCTGCTATATTCATCTCAATATGGTTGAAGCAATGAGTTACAAAAGTAAAGAAAAATGCTCACTAATGAATTCGATAAAAGAAGTAAATCCACTTCTCGAACGGATAATTATACGCAAGTTTGAGCACATTCAGAATAAACTTGCTTAAAGAAGGGCGAAGGTTTTGCTTTTTTCGTCTAAAAATCTGAGTTTTGTTAAATCAAACAGAAACCCAATATTCATATCCAGAACCAATGGAGTATAATCCAAATAGAAAAAGTGAACAGAAATTGAAAATAGCCGTCGCAGTTTTGGCTATTTTGACAGCAGCATTAGGCTTTTTGTATTTCAGCGAGCGTCAACAAAATCGCAAAGGGGAGGAGCTTACCGCTGCTCAGGCAAAAGAACTTTTATCTGCCAACACGAAATTAGACTCTATCGAAAACCAACTCAACGCTAAAATCGTTGAAATCAAAATGTTGGGAGGAGACGTAGAAGAGCTAATGGAAGCAAAGCAACAGTTGGAAGAAGACAAAGTTGCTCTGCAAAAAATGGACGGATTTACGATTAAAAAGTACGAAGAGAAAATTCGTGACTACGTGAAGTTGCTAGGTAAGAAGGATGTTGAAATCGTTAGACTTCGTAAGGAGAATGGTATTTTGGTCGCTCAGAATGACTCACTTAGCCGTGAGGCAAGAAGTTTGATTGACGGGATTTCGTATGCCCAACGAGCATTGAGCGATTCGGCCACCACGTATTCGAGCCGTCAGAAAGAACTTGCTGAAAGAGCAAAAGAAATGGAAGCGAAGAATAAAGAGTTGTCTGAAAAGGTATCTCAGGCAGCAGCCCTTCGTGCCGAAAATATCAACGTTTATGCGATTTCTACCAAAGGAAAAGAAAGTGATGGTGGAGTGTATAAATCGAAGAAAGTAGATAAGGTGCGTATTACGTTCTACTTACAGGAAAATGCCATTGCAACGAAAGAGGCTAAAACGGTTTACTTACGTTTAATTGAACCATCAGGAGCAACGATTGCCGATATGGCAACGGGCTCAGGTACTTTTAACTACAGAGGAAGAGAAACTACGTACACCGCCAAACAGCGTATTACGTTCGATAATTCTCACCAATCGGTGGAATTTGTGTACAGCAGAGGTCAGGCCTATAAAGAGGGTAAACACATTATTGAATTATACTCAGAAGGTTACCGCATTGGTGAAGGTGTATTTGAGGTAAAGTAATCGAAAAACTATTCGTCTTAGACAGCCCCAAAGGTTCTACTTTTGGGGCTGTTTTGGTGATTATTCCCTGCTAAGTTGTCTGACTGTCAAAAAGTTTGCAAACAAGCGTTTGCTTTTGCCAATTAAAACTCCTAATTTTGCAGTCCTTTAATAAAACAGTTTTTAAATATACATATTTATGGAATTACGTAATTATGAAACGGTATTCATCTTAACTCCCGTTTTGTCAGAACAGCAGACAAAGGATACCGTTGAAAAATTCAAACAAGTTTTGACCGAAAATGGTGCGACAATCGTAAGAGAAGACGCATGGGGTGTTCGTAAGCTGGCGTACCCTATTCAAAACAAGAACACTGGTTACTACCAAATTTTTGAATTTGAAGCAGATCCAACTTTAGTAGCTAAATTAGAATTAGCTTACAAACGTGACGAAAAAGTAATTCGTTTCTTAACTACCGTTCTTGATAAGCACGCAGTAGCTTACAACGATCGTAAGAGCAAAGGTTTAGTAGGTAAAAAACAAGAAGAAACAAAGAAGGAGGCTTAATTCACCATGACATTAGTAAACGAACCAGTTGACAAAAGCGTAGTACGCAAGAAATATTGCCGTTTCAAAAAATCAGGCATCAAGTATATCGACTACAAAAACCCAGACTTCTTATTGAAGTTGGTTAACGAGCAAGGAAAAATTCTTCCACGTCGTATCACAGGTACTTCATTGAAATACCAACGTAAAGTGGCTACTGCCATCAAACGTGCTCGTCACTTAGCTTTGTTACCATACGTAGCTGACGGTTTGAAATAGTGTATAAATAGTTTAACGTTGATGAAACGATCTTTGGGTATAGCCCAGTTATCAACTAACAACTAAAAAATTATCATACAAAATGGAAATTATCTTAAAGACTGACATCGCAGGTCTTGGTTATAAAAATGACCTTGTTACGGTAAAGCCAGGATATGGTCGTAACTATCTAATTCCGCAGGGTTTTGCGGTAATGGCAACTGGATCTAACAAAAAGATTCTTGCTGAAAACATTAAACAAGCTGCTCACAAAGCTGAGAAAATCCAATTGGATGCTCAAGCATTGGCAGATTCAATCGGTGATTTGACACTAGACATCGCTGCGAAAGTGGGTGAAAGTGGAAAAATCTTCGGTCGTGTTACTAGCATTCAAATTGCAGAAGCATTGAAAGCAAAAGGCTTTGATGTAGACCGTAAGAAAATTGCTTTGGATACAGAAGTTAAATTTGTTGGTGAATTCACTGCAACGCTTGACTTACACAAAGAAGTGAAACACAAAGTGAAATTTAACGTAGTAGCTGACTAATTTCTTGAAAATTAGCTCATTTACGAAGTTTATAGTATAAAATAAGCAAAGCATCTCATAACTATGAGATGCTTTGTTTATTTTTGTAGGATTATACATATCACGTAGTAATGACTTATCAAATAAAAACTTTTCTATATGTTTAGAAAACTCTTTGTACTTCTATTATTAATAGTTACAGTTAAGATCTCCTATAGTCAGTTATCGATTACTTACCCTGTACAACGTCAAGTGTTTCAACGTAATGCCCAAAATACTGCTGCGGTAACCGTTACGGGAACCTATTCGCAACCAGTGGATACGATTTGGGTACGTTTTACACCAGTTCAGACAGGTCAAGGTTCAACCAAGTTCCTCAATTGGACGCTATTGAAAGCGAATCCCCTCGGGGGCTTGTTTAAAGGTACTATTACGCTTGATGCAGGGTGGTATAAGATGGAAGTTAGAGGTACATTAAGAGAAACATTAGTGGGAACGATAACAAGCTTAGAGCGTGTTGGAGTAGGTGAAGTCTTTGTTATTGCAGGGCAGTCAAATGCAGGAGGAAGTGGTTTGTTAGAAGCTAATGAGACAGCCGCAACTGATGATCGAGTAAATTGTGCTAATTTTATAAGCCCAACCTCTTATAACCCTAGAGGTTGGAGTACGCCTGAATCTCCTAATAATAATATTCCATTCCCTTACAGTCGTTACGACTTGGCTCAATTCTCTATTGTTGAGTTTTCACAACTCAAGAAAACAGCAGCTATTGGTCCTATGGGTTTAGGCCCTTCTTACTGGGGAAAAGTGGGGGATGCCCTTGCTACTAAATTGAATGTGCCCATTATGTTTTTTAACACAGCTTGGGCTGGGGCATCGGTACGAGTATGGCGTGAAAGTGCCGAAAATCCAAACATTGGAGCACTAAGTGATTTTCAGAGTAATGGAAGTCAGAATCGTTATACGCCAGGTTATCCTTATGCCAATTTGAAAAGTGTACTTGGATACTATGGTATAAATATGGGACTTCGTGCCGTTTTATGGATGGAAGGAGAAACTCAAAACTTACTTAATTTATCAGCAGAACGTAATGGATTACCTTTACCTGTTACCATTGACTCATACAAGGATAATTTAGAAAGATTAATCAAAAAAACACGTAGTGATTTTGGTAACGACCAACTACCTTGGGTAATTGCTAGAACCTCTTATACAGGTGACTTAGATTGTGGAAACCCCAATTCACCACCTCCAAAACCATCTCCAGCCATTGTTTCGGCTCAAAATAAAGTATTGAGTAATTCGACGATGTTTCCGTTATTCCCTGGACCATTTACCGATTCTATTCAGGTAGCTACCATTGGTGAACGTGAACAGTGTGTGCATTTTACAGGAAAAGGATTAGACCAAGTAGCGAGTGAGTGGGTGCGAGTTTTGACAGAAACGGTTAAGATAGGTTCTACAAATCAAAACTTTTTTAGTACTATTACCCCAGTCCCTGCCGATACTATTCCAAGTGTTAGTTTAGATTGTGTATCTGGAACATCTCTTCGATTATCGTTGCCTGTAGGCTATGTGGATTATATTTGGTATGGTGATAACATTCAAGATAGTAATACCAATCAACGTTCTGTACTGGTTGGTTCAGGAACATATATCGCAAGGGTAAAAAAGGCAAATGGTAATCTTATCCAGATTCCTGCTTTCACTGTTACCGTAAATCGCCCACCTGTTGCTCCAAGTATTACGGCATTGAATAGTACCAACTTTTGTACTGGAACAAGTGTCACACTGACGGCCTCTAGTGGTGCTATTTATACATGGACAACTTCTGCGGGAATTAAGTTGCCTTCTACTAAGTCTATTACTACGAGCAGTGAGGGGACTTATCAAGTAAAGATTGTCGATGAGCATGGTTGTCAATCAACATTCTCTAATTCGATGGTATTAACAGCCAAACCTCGTCCGGTGCAGCCTATTATTTCTTATACATCGACCGAGTTTTGTGATGGTGCTAGTGTAAAATTGACTTCCTCTAACGCTGACAATGTTGCTTCTTATTTATGGAGTTCAGGAGAATTAGCAAAAACGATTGAAGTAAAGAAAACAGGAACTTATACGGTACAAACGAGAGGTTCTAATGGTTGTCTTTCTGTTCCTGCAGACAGTATTCATACATTGGCGAATTACACACCACCAGCTCCTGTAATTAAAAGTTTAAGTGATACTGTATTCTGTGATGGTGGAGAAACTGCGATTGCCCTTACGCCTAGTACGGATAATTATAAGTCTATTTTATGGAGTGGTATTGCCAAGGATAGTGTGAGCCGTTTCAATAAAGGACAGGTAACAATTAAAAGTACGGAATTATTAAAAGCCTATTTACAAACGGCTAAAGGATGTGTATCAAAGGCGTCGAATGCAATCCAAATTGTAAAAAAGGAAATGCCAACTTTGCCTGCCTTACAGCAAATAGGAACTTATACCCTGAGAGCAAGAGCTATGAATGCTCCTTCAGAGTATGTTTGGAAGAAGGATGGCTTGTTATTCCCGAATGATAAAAATCCTGTCAAGGATTCAATTATTAAAGCAGTAGATGAGGGTATCTATACGGTATTCGCTCGAAATAATTATAAAATACAAGGGCCTCTAGGGACACTTGTCTGTGCTTCAGGAGAGTCTAAGTTAACTTTTACAACTTATGATGATAAAGGGGTATCAGTATTCCCAAATCCATCCAAAGGGGTATTTTACTTAGATAGTCGCTATGATATTGACGGTGCTTTCATCAGCGTGTATAGTATTTCTGGGCAAGAGTTACTAAAGACCGTGTTGCCAGCTACCAAAAGTATTGACATCTCAGCCTTTGGAGCAGGTTCATATGTCTTACGATTAGTAACGCCCAAATACACTTTTACGAAGCATTTAGCGTTACAGTAATTATAAAAGTTAACAGGTAGAAAGCGTTTTGTTTTAAAAACCTTTCTACCTTTTTATTCGTATCTCTTGATAGGCATTCAGCAATGTAGTTACTCATAGTTGTGGGATACAAATAAACACGTTACTTGTAGTAAACATCTTAATAGTAAAACCTCACTATCCTTATTTTGAAATTGTGAAAGTTGGTAAGTGATTTCTACCCAGTAGTAAGGACTTCTTTTTGCAATTATATTTTACAAAATAACATGCCCTAAGTTGAATCTTAACCGTTACATCTCCTATGAATGTAACATGCTATTTAAAATATAAATATATGATCAGTTTTAAAAAACAACTCTTATCAGTGGTGTTATGGTTTTGTATAAGTCCACTTGTACTTGGTCAAAGCACTACAAACCTAGCTATTTCGCTACCCCTTAATCGAGCCGTTTATCAACGTAATCAAGCTGGAACCTCTCTTATTACTGTTAAAGGCACCTACGAAAAACAAGTAGATCAAATAGAGGCACGACTTATTCCTTTGGATGGATATAGTAATGCTGGGATATGGGCCAATTGGAATGTATTACAAACATTACCACTCAATCGTAATTTTAAAGGAGTGATGACGGTCAACCAAGGCTGGTATCGTTTAGAGCTTCGTGGCGTGCTGAATGGAGCTGTCATAGGCGATATTGCTTCCGTTAGTAAAGTGGGTGTAGGAGAGGTTTTCGTTATTGCAGGACAATCGAATGCTCAAGGAATGGAAGATACAGGCAGTATTTATGGAGCAACAAGTGATTTAGTAAATTGTTTAGACCTACAAAATGATCGAAGCTATGGAGGGAATGGATACATTAATTATACGTCTTTCTCACAGTTAGGTACGAATGCTCGTATTGCCCCAAGAGGGTTAAATTCGTGGTGTTGGGGACGACTGGGGGATTATTTGGTACAACGCTTAAATGTTCCGATATTATTTTTTAATGCTGCTTTTGAAGGAACAAGTGTACAGTCGTGGTCGATTACGGCTGAAGGTGGCGATGCTCCAAACCCGTGGGTAGGGGGGTATTATGCGGATAAACAACCTTATCGCAACTTACATGATGTGATAAGTTATTTCGTGTCTCAATTAGGTGTAAGAGCAGTCTTATGGCATCAAGGAGAAATGGATAATTATTTTGGAACATCAGGTTCTGACTATGTGAAACGATTGCAAACAGTTATTAATAAATCTCGCTCTGATTCGGGAAAAGATATTTCTTGGATGGTCGCACTTGCTACGGCTTATGGCCCCTGTGGTAGCGGAGATTGTCCTTATCCAGTAGCAACTTCACAGACTATTATCAATGCCCAAACCACCGTAATTGCCAACACATCTAATGTATTTTTAGGTCCGAATACAGATAATATTCAAAACCCTAGTAGAAGAGATGGAGCTCATTTTCATGATGAAGGCTTAGTGACGCTTGCTCAAGCTTGGAACAACTCATTAACGGATGGTTTTTTTAGTGCCTCAAAGCCACAGTTGCCAACTGTTTTGCCCGATATTAATTACACGTGTAAGGCAAACGCCGTAGAAGTTTCTCTTCCTAGTGGCTATAAACAGTACATTTGGGCAAGTAGCCCCGATTTTAATAATACGACCTTCTCAACGGCTCAAACACTTACCGTGAGTCAAGATAAAACATACTATGTTCGCTTGGTAGAACAAAACGAAAATGTAGTACAAATTCCTACGGTCAATATTAAAGTGAGTAATCCTGTTGCGTCTGTTATCACAGCGACTCGCCCAACGACTTTCTGTGATGGTGATAGTACCATACTTTCTTTACCAACTAGTGCTGTGATTTATAATTGGAATACAGGGAATAAGACGGCTGCCATTTCTGTCAAAAAAACGGGAGCTTTTTCTGGTTATTTTGTGGATAGTTATGGTTGTATCTCCTCAACGAGCCCTACGGTAAATGTCGTAAATAATGCATTGCCTTCTAAACCAGTTGTGGTAGCATCTATAGGAACTGTCTTTTGTGCAGATACGAGTACGGTCCTGAAGGTGACTAATACTGATGCCAGTGGGTATTTATGGAGTACAGGGGACAAAATCAATAACTTGAAAGTCGCTAATACAGGTACCTTTACCGTAAAGACTTTGAGTAAGGAGAATTGTTTTTCTCCTGAATCCGATAAAATTAGCATTAAGGTGAATGCCTTACCTGCAACTCCTGTGTTAAGTGCGATTGGAGCTACGACGTTTTGTCTTGATACTAACGTAACTTTAGTTTCTACTAATGTAAATGCTGTCTCGTATCGCTGGAATATCCTGAATGACGTTTCTCAAAGAGTGACACTAAGACGTTCGGGAACATTCTCGGTGAAAACAGTTGACGCTAATAACTGCGTTTCGAAATCGTCCAATAGTGTTTCCTTAGTCGCTAACCCTTTGCCTGAAGTACCCAAGGTTTCGGCTTTGAAAGATACTGTTTTTTGTGATGGAAATAATACCATCTTACAGTTGATTACGTCTGCTGCCACGAATACGCCTGTTTGGCAAATGCAGCAAAACAAAACGGTAACGCTATCTAAAACAAATCAAATTACAGTGGCTGGTAATGGTATTTTTAAAGGATATCAAATTGATGCAAACCAGTGTAAATCGGCTCTTTCTAGCCCTATTTATGTAACGAGTAAGGCAAACCCTGCTGCGTTAAGTTCTTCGGATATTATTCGAGTAAGTCCTTATACTGTCGGTATTGCTAGTCCTAGTGCTCAAGAGTATAGCTGGAAAATTAATGATACCCCAGTGAATGCAGTCACTTCTTCTATTCGTTTTGCTGAAACGGCTACTATTAGTGTATATGCCAAGGTGTATTATCCCTTAGCGAACAATAGGACCTTAACGTGTAGCACTTCAACCGTTTCTAATTATTTTGAATTATACGATGATGACGGTGTGTCGATGTATCCTAATCCTACAAAAGGATTAATTACGATTGACTCGAAACGAATATTACAAAATGCAACCGTCGAATTATATAATATCTTAGGAGAACGAGTGTATAGTACTGCGGGGCTGTTGTTTGATAATACCAAAACCTTCGATTTAAGTAAGTTATCGGAGGGAACGTATATCTTGCATATTGTCGCTGATTATTACTCCATAACCAAACGAATTATCATTAATCGCTAATAAAAAAAGGCAATCAGCGAAACCTGATTGCCTTTTTTATGCTACTATTATATTACTTACAAGCTTGCTAATACTTCTTTCACGTTAGCAAAGCTTGGGATTTGTCCTGCATCTTCCAATACCTCTGCATATTGAATAGTTCCTGTGGCATCTACCACAAAAGCAGAACGTTTAGAAACGCCTTTCATACCTAATACAAAGTTTTCGTATAACGAGCCATAAGCTGCTGACGTTTCTTTGTTGAAGTCAGACAATAAATCGAATGGCAATTTTTGTTCTTCTTTGAATTTACCTAAAGTAAATAATGAATCTACCGAAATCCCAACTACCTCAGCATTTAAGGCCGAATAAGAAGCAATGCTATCACGCATTTCACATAATTCAGCAGTACATACGCTTGTGAATGCTAGTGGGAAAAATACGATAACAAGGTTTTTTCCTTCAAAGCCACTAAGGGAGATTTCTTTTTTCTCTGTGTTGAATAAGCTAAAGCTAGGAGCTTTGTCGCCTTTTTGTAATGCCATTTTATGCTATTGTTTATATGTTAACTAAAGTGATTTCTTTATCCTTTTAAGAAGCGGATGAGTGCAATTTCTGTTGCAAAAAATAATAAAGCTGCAATAATGAAATACTTCCAAAGAGCTACCCCAAAATGTTGTTCTTTAAAGGTTTTTACAAAATTTGCATCATCGATTTTATCGAACACTTCAACATTCTTTTGTCCAGCAAATAGGGATTTTAACTCATCTACCGTATAAAAATCCATATTAGATTCGGCATTGTCGTAGTTAAAAGCAATTACTCGCTCTACTTTTCCACGACGAACTAATTCATAATAGCCCGATTCAATGCTTTGATTATCATTGAGTTGGTTTGCCTTTGGTAACTCAATCGTTAGTTGTTTGCCATTTAAGTTCTGAATAGGAGTGAGTTCCATTTTTCCTTTGCGTAACTGAAAGGCCGACTGTTTATTCGCTTCATCGACATTGGCTTCATCTACTTCAATGGTAAACGTATTGTCTCTAAAAGAATAAGCAGTTGGTTCTTGACGTACACTCAAGGCCGCTATTTTGTACATTACAGGGACAAAAAGGGCATTGCGGGCAAAATCTCCAAAATTGGTTTCTAAAGGAGAGCCTAGTAAATATACTTTGCCTTGTCCTGTGCTAGAAACGGTTAAAAAAGCTTGATTGTTTCGGAAAGATAGGAGTTTTTCTCCAACGACTTGCCAAGTTAAATTAGCGGCTTGGTTGGGCATCAACATCATGTCTTTATGCGTGCTATTATCAAAAATATCCAAGAAAAAAGGTGAGCTTTTAGCAGGTTCTGCTAAGGGAGCTAAATCTGCCGCTGTAACATTTTTAGACGCAATACCCCGAATAGAAAAGGCATTTAAAAAGGCATTATAACTAGCGACATTTGGCGTAGAACTAGGAATGACCAAGATACTGCCGCCTGTACGTACAAAGTCTTGAAGGGCTGATTTTATCGTTCCTTCTAGGTTCGCTACTCCTTCTAATACCACTAAGTTATTCGCTTTAAATTGCCCTACATCGACATTGCTCGCCGCAAAACTACGGTAACTAAAAACGCTATCGTTATCAAATACCTGTTGGATATAGTTGGTTGTATTTTGTCCTTTGAGATGTAATACCTTGATGGTTGGAGCGGCATTTAACACGAAATAATAGTCGTTATCGAAGGTAATTGGGGTGTCATCAAAGGAAATACGTCCTTTTTTATACCCTTTTCCACGCACCGTAAAGGTAAATGTAGTATTGGTACTTCCTTTGGCAGGAATGCTGGCAATGCTTGATGAAACCTGAGTGTCGTCGATAAATAATTTTACCTGTAAGTTTTCTACTGCTCGCTCACCTGTGTTGGTCAGTTTAACGGATAGGGTATTGACCTGCATTTCACGAACGAAAGGTGTATTGAGCCAAACAGAATCAACCAATACGTTTTGAAATGCCTTTGCTTGTACAGGAATTACAAAAAGGTGTGAAGAGGAGTCTAATTTAATAGTGGATAAATTTCCTGCGGTTGATTTCTGAAAGTCTGAAAACCATAAATATTGATTGCCACCTGTACTGTGTTTTGCCGCCAAACTCGATTGTCGTTTCAAAATATGCTCAAACGTTCGAGGTGTGTGGGTCAACTGAATGGTGGTTGTGCGGTCTTTGATTTTTTGAGGGTTGGCAATACCATGCTCGTCCGACGAAAAATCGTTGGTCAATAATTGCATTCGTGCCCCTTGTGGAAATACATTCAGTAATTCTTCCACCTTAGCAATCGCTTTATCGAGGTAGCTTTTTTTGTCCAACTCATTTTGCATTGACAAGGAGTTGTCGATATAAATACTGGCGATACCACTTGCTTTGCCTGTATTTCCCGTTTTGGAGGGTAAAAAAGGTTGAGCAAAAGCGAGTGCAAGGCAAGCGATGGCTAACATACGAGCTGCCATTACCAGTAAGTGTTTTAGCCGACTAAAAGAAGAGGTAGTAACATTGACCGCTTTTAAGAAAGCGACGTTGGTGAAATATACTTTTTTTGTTTTACGAAAATTAAATAAGTGAACAATTACGGGAATACTCACCGCAAGAAGTCCCCAAAGAAAACCTGGATATAGAAATTGCATAGTTGTCGTGTTCGTCAATCGCCTCGTTTGTGTAATAGTACAGAAAGATAGTAGGTTTTTTTCATTATCTGTACTAAAAAGGGTCTTCCCAAATAGAAAATCCCTTGTAGAATGATTCAACAAGGGATTTCACAAAATGTATTCCAAAAATTTCGCTTAGCGAGAAATTTCTAATACCTCAAACTCTAATTTGCCAGCAGGAGCAGTAATTTCTGCAATTTCGCCTACTTTTTTACCAAATAGACCTTTTCCGAAAGGAGATGATAAGGAGATTTTACCCGCTTTTAGGTCGGCTTCCTCTTCTGACACCATCGTGTAAGTCACTTCCATTCCGTTTTTCTTATTCTTAATTTTTACCTTCGATAAGATAGAAACTTTTGACGTATCAATGTTTGTTTCATCTAAAGCACGAGCATTTGCAACGATTTCTTCCATTTTAGAAATTTTCATTTCTAAAAGTCCTTGAGCATCTTTTGCTGCATCGTATTCAGCATTTTCAGAAAGGTCTCCCTTGTCACGAGCTTCCGCAATTTGTTTCGCCATATCGGCACGTCCTTGAATTTTCAAGTAGTGTAATTCAGCTTTTAATTCGTCTAGCTTTTCCTGTGTATAATACTGTACCTTTGCCATTTTTATGTTTTTTATGGTTATTTTACGAAATGTTACTCGACCATTTTTTATAAAAATTGCCGATTTTACTCTTATTTCACTGATAAACTATGATAATGCTATGGGTATAGGAGTCGTTGATTCTTAATAATAGAACCGACTAAATACAAAAAAAATTACTGACAAAACTTGTCAGCAAATTAATGTGTCATTCAGACGAACTCCTTAATGTAAACTCTTTTAAAACAAAAAGAACGGTCATTGACCGTCCTACAAGATTTTTTTTAACCTTTGTAGTAGAATCAATCGTATGTGTTAAGTATTGTTTGGCTACCTGTTCTTTTCATAATTCATTGTGTGAATTCAGTATGCAAAGATAATACTAATCTAAACTTTTTCAAAGGATTTTTATCATTTGTGTTTTTGGTAGAAAAAGTATAATTTTTTAAAATATAGATAAATTAAGTAAATGTACTCACTACTTGCTATGGGGGGTAGTGAGTGATAAAAATTAGGATATGAGAATCATTTTTATGGGAACTCCCGAGTTTGCGGTCGAGAGTTTAAAGGCTTTAGTTGATAATAAATGCAATGTGGTAGCGGTCATTACTGCTCCCGATAAACCGATTGGTAGAGGACAAAAACTAGGTATGTCTGCGGTGAAGGAATATGTGCTTGCCCATGCTCCTGAAATACCTGTTTTACAACCTGAAAAACTAAAAGCTCCTGCATTTTTAGAAGAATTACGAAGTTATCAGGCCGATTTACAAATCGTAGTAGCTTTCCGAATGTTACCTGAGGTCGTTTGGAATATGCCTACGAAGGGTACTTTTAATTTACATGGTTCTCTTTTACCTCAATATCGTGGGGCTGCTCCCATTAACTGGGCAATTATTAACGGGGAAAAAGAAACGGGTGTAACGACCTTTTTCTTGAAGCATGAAATTGACACAGGATCTATCATTTTTCAAGAAAAAGACCCAATTGCGGAGACGGATAACGTGGGGGATGTTTATGAGCGTTTGATGCACATCGGAGCTAAATTGGTGGTGAAAACGGTACGTGCGATTGAGTCAGGCGATTATCCACAAGAACCTCAAAACGAGAACCAAGAATTACACCATGCTCCTAAGATTTTTAAGGAGACTTGTATGATTAATTTTAATCAATCAGTTGAAAAAGTGTACGATTTTGTCAGAGGTTTATCCCCTTATCCCGCTGCGTGGACTACCCTTAATGGCAAAGGCTGTAAAATCTATAAAACGCATAAAATTAAAGGAACGGTGTCGGGTGAGGTTGGAAGCTTTTTTACGGATGGAAAGAAATACTTGCATTTTCAATGCTCGGATGGGCTACTAGCGGTAGAAGAATTACAGCTCGAAATGAAAAAACGAATGAGTATTGAAGAGTTTTTGAGAGGTAATAAATTAGTCTAATGCTATTTTGGCACTCTTAGAAAACAAATAATGACATTTTGTCTTAATTTTTTGGACCTAAAATGCCAAATCAAGACAAAGTGTCATTTAAAATGCAGGTGGTATAAAAGTTGAAGAATAGTTAATACCAGCGGCGATGGCTGCGGTTAGAAATTAGCTGTTAAACATTAAACAACATACAACCATGCAATTTGTAAGATTCAACTCGGCATTACCAACTTTAGCAAACAATTTATTTGGACGTGACTTAGAAGTTCCAGCAACCCACCACAATAGTCTTCCTGCGGTAAATATTTCCGAATCGGAAACTGCTTACCTGCTTGAATTAGCAGCTCCTGGTTTGAACAAAGAAGATTTTAAATTGAATGTGCAAGCCAATCGCTTAGTGATTTCTGCTAAAAAAGAGGAAGTAAAAGAGCAAGAAGAAAAAACGGAAAATGCCGTGAAATATACTCGTAAAGAGTTTAGTTTTACGAATTTTCAACGTGCGTTTACGCTTCCTAAAAATGTGGATATTAGTAAGGTGGAAGCCGCTTATACCAATGGTATTTTAACGGTAAGTGTTCCGAAAAAAGAAGAAGAAAAAGTGAAGTCTTTCGAAATCGCAGTAGCGTAATGATTGAGGAAAACATAAAGAATCTAAAAATCCCATTAGTAGGTGATTTAAATCGCCTGCTAATGGGATTTTTAGATTTTCTGATGATGAATATGTTAATTCAAAATTTATCATTTTAACTTATCTCCATTTTCCCAAGGCGTAGGTTACCACCCCATTGGTCGTAATTAATGAAAGCGTCTGAGAACGTAAGTCGGCTAATAATAAGATGTCCGTTTGGCGTTGATAGCCCACTTTTTCAAGGGTATTTTCAGCCTTATTAATAATGGCTATAGGAGGGTTCGTAATACCTTCTTGACAAGAACAGGGCTTATCCTGACGGACTTTGTTGAGTTCTGTTAATAATTCTCTGGTATCTCCAGCCTTTTCTTCTTTTCCAGCCTTAATCATCTTGTTCATCCATCCTAAGTAAAAACTTCTATAAGGCTCAAATTCAAAGCGTAAGTCTGGAAATTTACGAATCAATTCTGCACCATTTTTATAACGTTGAATATGTCCTGGGTCGATAAAACCTACGAAATTTCCTCCCCAAGTCATGCCCAATTGTTCTGTCAGACTGTCTAATAATTTATAATGGCTAAAATTATTCGAGACTCTTCCGCCACGGATTACCCCAAAATCAGTTGCTAAACCTAGGTTGTGCATCGAAACGGGTGCTGCACTTCGATTACTTTTTAAGTATTTGCGTTGATTACTCATCGAACGCAAATCGGAAATAACTCGCACAGTCCCATGCTTTTGACGCATGGTATTCAACACAGAATCTCGTCTCATCAAAAAATCTGCCCTTTCTTGATTCAATAATCGCTCCCAACGGTCATATAAATAATGGGGGGACGATGCTAGTGCCCATAAATACTCTTGCTCTTGCCATGTACTCGGAAGGACATTGATTTCATTGGGGAAGGCAATCTCACTAGGACGTTCTTCATTGAGAGCACTTACGCCTGTGTAGCGGAGGGACCTTTTTTCGTTATCGTCGGCAATGGCAACAAAGACTTTATTGGGTTTTAGCTGTTGAGCCAGTAAGGTATCATTTTCATAAAAAGGCTGCACTACATCATAAATACCAATGTCTCTTACCGTTTGTGTGGTATCACAACCACGGTCTTTCCAAGCATCACTATCTTCAAAAATCGCCGATTTGTTCATCAAATTGCAAGCAAGTAGAAATAGGCTTGTAGTGGTAATTTTAAGGGTATTTTTCACAAGAAATGCCGATAATATCATGTACGAAACGGTAAATTTAGGGTATGTGGTTGAATAGAATAAAAACTAAAATAGTACTAAAAAGTCAGGAAAGCCAATTTTTTAGTACAGAACCTATCTTGTAAAGCTATTTTTTGTGTTGATAAGTACCCATTGATAACTAGTCTATCATATTAATTGCATCAAAATGTAGCATAAGTCGTTAACTAAAAGCTACTTATGGCCATCTTTGAGCATTAAACTTTAACCTACTGACCATTTAATGGAACGTAAGTAAGTATAATGTAAAATCAAATAGTAGTTATTTTGCTTATAAAATGCTGATTGCTAGATTATTAAATCCAAAATTTAAAATTCATAATTTTGAATTACCATTTACTTCGCTATTTTCTTCATTCGTTGTGAAATATAAAGTCCCACAATTACGAGTAGCGTTCCTATGCAGGTATAAATCGTGATGGGCTCATTCAACAAAAAATAGGCATAGATAAATCCAAAAATAGGGCATAAAAACAACCACAGCGAGGCCTTCACAGCATCCGTACGAAGTAAGTAAAGCCAACACTGAACCGCCCCGATAGACACAGGAACAACCAACCAAAATACCGAACTTAAAAAGGTTAAGTTAATCGTATTTTTAGTCCAATCGCTCATATAAATGGTGATGGGTAACAAAATGATGCCTCCTAATAGCACCTGCCAGCCGTTGACAACCAAGATGGGCAACCCCCATTTTTGAGAAGAATAATAGACCGTTCCGACCGAATAAGCTAACATACTAAGCGACACCAAGATGATACCTAGTTCGTCGGCAAAGCTTGCTTGTAACAGGGGGTAGGTCGCAAGGGCAACGCCTGTGATACCTAATACGAGTCCTATAATTTCGGTTGTTTTGATACCTCTTTTTAACCAAAAAGCAGAAACAACGCTGATAATCAGTGGATTTGTTGCTGTGGCTAAACTTCCGATTCCTGCCGAAATATGTTTCATAGCAAAGACATACAAGCCTAAATAAAGACTTACATTTAAGAAGCCATAAATGGCTAGTTGTTGCCATTCTTTCCCTTGTGGAAGTCGATTTTTCTGTAGTGAATACGAATAGGCTAACATCAACGCTCCTGCAATAAAGAAGCGGCAATTGCCAATAACCAAGGGTTGTGCGACGGTTAAACCAATTTTGGTAGCCGCCGAAGCAGATGCCCAAAGCATGGCAAAGATTAAACCAATAAGGATATTTTTCATAACAGTTGTTGTTGAAGGGTCAACGAGGTTTTAACCCGCTGGTGTTATTAGAAATAACGGGTTAAAAAACCGTTAACCCAAAAAACAAAAGGCAATCCTTATCGAATTGCCTTTTGTAGAATATGACTAGAAATGAATGAGTTAGCTGAATTTTGTATGGATAAATCAACCATCACTCAACGCTCATTTATTTCGGAAACTTCATTTTATAATCTACTTTCACTTTTCCTTTCGTGATGTCGGCCAATTTATTTTTTAGCATACGTTTTTTTACAGAACCAAGGTGGTCTGTGAATAAAATTCCATCGATATGGTCATATTCGTGTTGGATAATACGAGCGGCTAATCCTTCATATTCTTCTGTATGTTCTACCCAGTCGGTATCGAAGTAGCGAATGGTTAAGAATTCAGGACGGAAAACATCTGCACGAATACCTGGGATAGAAAGACATCCTTCTTCAAAAGCCCATTCATCGCCATCTTCTTCCAAAATTTCAGCATTGATGAATACTTTTTTGAAATTTTCCAATGAGGGGTCTTTATCACGTTCGTCTAGGTCTTCCCCTTCATTAAAAGGGCGACCATCTACTACAAACATACGGATAGGCATACCGATTTGAGGAGCCGCTAAGCCAACTCCCGAAGCAGCATACATCGTTTCAAACATATCTTCTGCGAGTTGTTTAACATCAATTGCATCTTTGTTAATATCGGCTGCAACTTTTCTTAAAACGGGGTCACCGTATGGAACTATCGGGTAAATCATTGTCTTATAGCTTGCTATGTCGTGTTATGAGTAACGGCATAAGGGATTCTGAATAAACTTTTCACAAAGTTAATCAAAATGCCTTTATTTCCACTAACCAATGCGTAGCGAAAAAGCGGGAGGATACGAAATCGCTGAGAAGATGTTTGCTTGTTAGCAATAGTATACTGTGGCTTAAAGGTATCGGATGACTTCTGATTGAACGCCCTACTGTAGGGAATACGACTGCTTAGGGTTTCAATCGTTGTGATTAGCCGATAAGTAAAACTTGTATTTTACTAATAATTCAATAAATTGCATTTATGTTCGTTGCCAAGTTGCAACCTTATTATAATTAAAATACATGAAAAAACTATTCATCTCGGCAATGACCTTGCTGTGTGCAGAAGTAGCTTTTGCACAACAAACAAACAAATCTATTTATAGCCAATACGAGTTATTTAATCCGCTTTTTAACTATACCTCTGCTACTCCTACTCGCAGTGGTTCTGGAATGCCAGGAGCGGCTTATTGGCAAAATTCGGCGGATTACAAAATCAATGTCAATTTGGACGATGAGAAAAATGTAATTGATGGAGAAGTTGAGATCACTTACAAAAATGCCTCTCCTGATAAATTGGGCTTTCTTTGGCTTCAATTAGACCAGAATCAATTTAATACAAAAGCTCGTGGAGGCCAAACAACGCCTATCAATGGCGGTCGTTTTGGAAATACCACCTTTGAAGGCGGTTATGACATCAAATCGGTAACAGTAGATGGTAAAACCGTTGATTTTGTCGTGACAGATACTCGAATGCAAGTGAAATTGGCGACCGCTTTAGCAGAACGTACTGGTGTAGCTAAAATTAAAATTGCTTATTCATTTAAAATCCCGAAATATGGTTCTGACCGTATGGGAATGATGGATACTAAAAATGGCACTATCTACGAAATTGCTCAGTGGTATCCTCGAATGAGTGTATATGATGATATTGAAGGATGGAATGTATTGCCTTATTTGGGAGCTGGTGAGTTCTATTTAGAGTATGGTAATTTTGATTAT
>JALRIJ010000349.1 GCA_023255485.1 Flectobacillus sp. | reverse complement strand
TAGCTTACCGCCTTCTACTGCAAGAGTTACGCATATTTTGTATCTTTACCAGTTCTGTAACGAAATGTGTTTTTTGATGAATAAATTAATTGCTTCTTTCTTCATACTCTTTCTCTCGATTCATTGCGTGGGACAAGCCCCTGTGTTGAATTTTACCCATATTACCGACGACCAAGGGCTGTCCAATACCTCTGTAGAAGTTATTTTTCAAGATAGCAGGGGTTTTATCTGGTTTGGAACACGGGATGGACTCAATCGGTATGATGGCTATTCTATCCAGATTTACCGCCACGATGCCACGCAAGCCTACAGCCTAAGCAATAATTACATCAAATGTATTTATGAAGACCAACAGCATCGTCTTTGGATTGGTACGAGTAAAGGGCTAAATTATTTTGACCAAGAACAGCAACAGTTTATTCATTTTTTGGATAAAATAGAAGTGAATGCCTTGTGTGAAGATGCTTCAAAAAGACTTTTAGTGGCTACTGCCAAACAGGGACTCGGCTATTTGGACGAAAGCCAAAAAAGCTTGCAGCCTGTCCGTTTTTTACCTAGAAACAACACAATACAAGTCTTTGATTTTGCCAAAGATAAACAGCAAAATGTATGGATGGCTACCAATAAAGGCCTGTTGTTCTTGAACGAACGCACTCAAAAAACACGCCTTTTCCCAACAACAGAACTTTATAAATTAGTGATTGATGCCCAACAACACATTTGGGCAGCCTCACATACTGAAGGACTTATTGTCTTTGATGATCAGTTAAGTAGTTTTAAAACTTTTAGGCATGATGACAATAAATCTACGAGTTTGGGGAGTGATAACGTAACGAGTTTATGGATAGATGCCCAACAAAAACTCTGGGTAGGTTGTCTGAATGGAGGATTAAATCTGTATAATCCGATTGAAAAAAACTTTTATAATTACGAACGTGAGCCCGAAAAACCACGCAGTTTATCTCAAAAAAGTGTGCAGTCGCTTCTGGGAGATAAACAAGGAAACTTATGGGTAGGTACACTTCGAGGAGGGGTTAATTTGTATATTCCTGCGGCAGAAAAGTTTCAATTATACCGCCAAGGACTTGATAAGAATAGCTTGAGTTACAATGATATTCGGGCGTTTTGCGAAGATACAAAAGGGAATCTTTGGGTCGGAGCGGACGGGGGAGGACTGAACCTCTTTAACCGTAAAATGGGAACGTTTAGGCATTACAGACATCAACCAAGTGACCCTTCTAGTATTGGCTCGGATGCCATTATGAGCATTACCGAAGACCGAAAAGGAAACCTCTGGATTGCTACCTATGGCGGAGGACTGAACCTTTTTCAAGCAGCTTCGGGGACGTTTAAGCGTTTTGTAAATAAAGCCAATGACCCCACGACTATCAGCTCCAACTTTGTTCAAAAAGCTTTTGAAGATAGTAAAGGGAATTTCTGGGTGGCAACTTATGGTGGTGGACTCAATCGCTTGGATCGAGTTAGCCAAACATTTACTCGCATAGAGAAAGATTCACAAAACCAGACACGTTTTACAGGAAAAAAAATCATTGCTATTAACGAAGACAAAGACCAAAATGTATGGATTTGCACGGAAGATGGCGGACTAAATCGCTATGATTTACGGACAAATAAATTTTCTCATTATTTCAACGAAGAGGGTGTAGAACAAGATTTAGTAGTCATTTTTACCGATCATAAAAAACGCTTATGGATTGGTAAAAAAGGCTTGTATCTGTTTGATAAACAACGAGATAAGTTTGAGCTTTTTCAGGATAAAGCAGGCTTCTCGAAAGAGTTTATCAAAGGAATGGTAGAAGACAGCAAGGGGAATTTGTGGATTACCTCCTCGAATGGATTAACTCGTTTTAATCCCGAAACCCAACAATATAAAAAGTTTAATACCCGTGATGGCTTGCAAGGTTTAGAGTTTGAAGATAATTCCTGTTTGAGTGCCAAAGACGGGCAGTTATTCTTCGGAGGAGTCAATGGATTTAACTGTTTTTATCCTGATAAAATTCGAGGAAATCGCTTTGTTCCTGCCGTTTTTGTCACTGATTTTCAGGTGTCTAACAAATCAGTGACACGCTATGACGAAGATTCTCCTTTAGAAAAAGACATCAGCTTTACCGACGAAATTCACCTGCGTTATGACCAAGCAACGTTCTCTTTCTCCTTTTCGGCTCTCAATTATGTAGTATCCGAAAATAACCAGTACGCCTATCGGTTGGACGGCTTGGAAGACGCATGGATTACGGCTGGTACAGAACGGAAAGCCAATTATACCAACGTGCAACCTGGCGAATATACCTTTATGGTCAAAGCGACCAATAACGATGGCGTTTGGAACGACCAAGCTCGCACAATTAAAGTGATTATTTCGCCTCCTTTCTGGGCTACTTGGTGGTTTAGACTTCTGGCATTAGGAGCATTGGGTTATGCCATTTTTGCCTTCTTCGAGTTCAGAAGAAACCTCGAATTAAAGGCCTTTGAAGAGAAGAAGAAAAATGAATTATTCCAGTTGCAATTACAGTTTTTTACCAATATTAGCCACGAATTTCGCACGCCATTGAGCTTGATTTTAGGGCCTTTAGAACGCATCAAACAACTCAATACAAATCAAGAATTTGCTCATTATTACCAAACAATTTTCAGAAATGCCAACCGTCTAATGAGTTTGATTAACGAATTGATGGATTTCCGAAAAGTGGAATCGGGTGTCTTAAAACTAAATGTAAAAGAAAATAATCTGATTCTTTTTGTCGAAGAAATCATCGACGAGTTCAAAGACTTGTCGCTTAAAAAACAGCTTATTTTTGAAATAAAGGACGATTTTGACTATACTAAAGTTTGGTTTGATGCCAAGATTTTAGAGAAAATAATCTTGAATTTATTGAATAACTCCTTTAAATATTCGGGAGAAGAGGCACAAATCAAGGTTAGTTT
>JALRIJ010000348.1 GCA_023255485.1 Flectobacillus sp. | reverse complement strand
CGAGGGGCATTCCAATTTTTGAAAATCCCTGGCACATGGGTTAAGTAAATATGATACAGTCCCTTATGTTCGATAATTTCGGGTGCCCAGTAGGTATCATTTCCTACTTTATAGTCAATACGGACGGTATCTCGGTACTGCCACGTTGCTCCACCATCCTTAGATGCCGCTACTCCAATAGGCGTGCCATGTACCCATGCAACTCCCGTAGAATCGTTGATGGTTGCTCTTCTGTTGGTATAAAACATCAACCACGTTTTTTCTTTTTTGTGGTAAATCACCACAGGGTCTGCCGCTCCATCGTAAATAGGGTCACGAAAGAGTGGTTTGGCTGCTTGTTTTTGGGCAAAAAGGTTGCAAGCTACCAACAGCAACAGAATTAATTTTAAGGTATATTTCATTAGACAATGGCTTTGTCTTTATTTCTTTAATTACAAGTGAATATGGGTAAAGAATTGTGTATAAGTTTAACGTGTAAAGTTGAAAATACCTCATGCAGCATACTATTCCGTTTGATAGAAATGTATTCCTGTTACAGCGTGCGACATAACTTAGTAGAATTTGAATCCGTAAAAAACCTTATAGGTTTTCAAAACATATAAGGTTTCGTTCCAAGAAGTTATAGCATCTTTAACACATAGACGTTAGACTTATACACAATTCCAACATTACAATTACTTCAATTCCAATACTACTACCGAAGTAGCAGGAAGGCTTACTTTTAATACATCTCCTGCCAAAGTAGCACCTTTAAATGCCGTTGGAGTGATTTTGTTTGGATTATCGAATGAGTTAAAGTCTTGAACTTTTGCAGCAGTTAACACTCTTCCTGATACCGTTTTTGCCTTTAAGCCTTTGATATTAATGCTGATTTCTTGACCCTTATTGATGTCGATATTTGTCAACGAAACGTGGATAACTCCTGCTTTGTCTTTCGATGCTGAAACCGAAACGGCTGGTAATTTTTCAGAACCCACTACATAATCGTTCGTTTTGATTTCAACAGGCAAGTTCGTTGCATCTTGGTGAACGTTATACATTTCCATCACGTGATACGTAGGCGTAAGAATCATTTTCTCCTCTTTTGTCAAGATAACCGATTGTAATACATTGACGATTTGAGCCAAGTTCGCCATACGAACACGGTCTGAATGTTTGTGGAAAATATTCAAAGTTGCTCCTGCTAACACAGCATCACGCATGGTATTTTGTTGGAACAAAAAGCCCGGATTGGTATTTGGTTCAACCTCATACCAGCCACCCCATTCATCTACGATTAAAGCTACTTTTTTCTTCGGATCATATTTGTCCATAATTGCCGAATGCTTTTGGATTAACTCATCCATAAACAAGGCTTCTTGCATGGTTTTGAAATAAAGAGATTCCGAAAAGTCTGTTGCAGAACCTTTTTTATCCCAGTTGATTACCGAATAGTGGTGTAAAGCAACGCCTTCCAACATATTATGAGGAATATCACGCATTAACACTTCTGTCCAGTGGTAATCTTTTGAGTTAGCTCCCGAAGCAATACGGAAAAGCTTTGACGAATTGCCCCAGTCGGTCATAAACGTAGCGTATTGACGGTAGATATTGGCATAGTATTCTGGACGCATATTGCCTCCGCAACCCCAAGCCTCATTACCAACACCCCAGAATTTTACACCCCATGCTTTATCTTGTCCATTGGCTTTACGTAAGTTTGCCATTGGGCTACCCGCATCATGGTTCACATATTGTGTCCAATCTACGAGTTCCTTTACCGTACCACTACCCACGTTACCTGCTAAATAAGGTTCAGTGCCTAGTAGTTTACACATATTCAAAAAGTCATGTGTACCGAAGCTATTGTCTTCTGTAACACCACCCCACCAAGCGTTAATCATCGAAGGACGTTGCGATTTTGGTCCAATACCATCTTTCCAGTGGTAAGTATCTGCAAAACATCCTCCTGGCCAACGAAGGTTAGGGATTTTTAATTTCTTCAAAGCATCTACTACGTCATTACGTACCCCTGCTGTGTTGGGAATTTTAGTATTATTTTCACCGACATATAAACCGCCATAGATACATGCTCCAAGGTGTTCGGCAAAATGTCCGTAGATATGTTTACTGATGACTGCTTTACCAGAATCTGCATAAACCGTTGCCGAATTTTGTGCATACGTCTGGAAAGAAAGCCCTGCAATAGCAAGAGCTGCGATTGTTTTTTTCATGGTTGGGGATGGAGTTGGGATAATTGGACGTTGGGGAATTTCGGATGTTAGATTTTGAATGTTGAATTGTTTCCGAATACACTGAACAATCCAACATTCAAAATCTAACATTTAAAATCTATTTATAAGCGATTTCGTTCCAACGTAATTCGTTTTTGAAATTACGGATGGTCGTATTTTTGTCGATAACCACTAATTCAACACCACACATTTCAGCGAAGTCTTCGATGTGTTCTGTCGTTAAGTTTTGGCTATAAACTGTATGGTGAGCGCCACCTGCCAAAATCCAAGCAGCACAGCCTGTTGCCATGTCTGGTTGTGGTTTCCATAAAGCACGAGCCGTTGGTAAGTGAGGGAATTGTTCCGTTACCTCTACTGCTTCTACTTCGTTTACGATTAATCTGAAACGGTTGCCCATATCGACTAATGAAACGTTGATTGCAGGGCCAGCACTTGCATTGAATACCAAACGAACTGGATCTTCTTTACCACCAATTCCTAATGGATAGATTTCACATTTTACTTTGTCTTTCGCAATGGTTGGACAAATTTCTAACATGTGTGAACCTAATACCATTGGGTTGCTTGGGTCGAAGTGGTACGTATAATCTTCCATAAACGAAGTACCACCTGCTAAACCGCTAGACATGATTTTCATTACTCTTGTTAAAGCCGATGTTTTCCAGTCGCCTTCGCCACCGTAACCATAGCCTGCCGCCATCATACGTTGTGAACC
>JALRIJ010000347.1 GCA_023255485.1 Flectobacillus sp. | reverse complement strand
TAAAGGTACTTGAGCCTGTTCTTTTGCTCCAAAAATCTGAGGAAGTGTTTTAGGAAGGAAATTACCATCTAAAACCACAGGGAAACCAAATCTTTTTGACTCATTGTATAGTTCGTACACTTCTCTGGTAGATAATGCTCTTAATTGCTTTAAGGTTGGTACACCTGCATTTTTTGCAAATTCAGCTCCTTGTTTTTCTGCTTCTGCTAAGGTAACAGGTGCCATAGTAGGGTTAATTCCTGCACCACTTTCACCAATTGCACCTGCAATTAAACCTTTTGATAAAGGAGATGCCATTTGGTAACTTACTGAAATCGAACCTGCTGATTCACCTGCAATAGTTACTTTTTTAGGGTCACCACCAAACTGAGCAATATTCTTTTGAACCCATTTCAACGCAGCTAATTGGTCATAATAACCGTAGTTTCCCGAACCTTTGTACGAGGATTCTGCACTTAATTCTGGATGAGCAAAATTGCCGAACACATTCAAACGATAATTACACGTTACGACAACGATGCCTTTTTTCGACATACTTTCGCCGTCATATCTTGGCTCAGAACCATCTCCTGCTACGTTGCCACCTCCATAGAAATATACTAAAACAGGTAAATCCTTCGTGTTGCGTTTCGCAGGAGTCCAAACATTTAAGTAAAGACAGTCTTCACTCACACCATTCGAGCGAGAATTCATGTCTCCAAACACAACCGTTTGCATAGGTCTTGGACCAAACTCTTTGGTTGCTTTCACACCTGTCCAATTGTCTAAAGGCTGAGGGGTTTTCCAACGAAGTTCGCCTACTGGTGGTTTGGCAAAAGGTACACCGAAGTACGTTTGAATACCTGATTTGGTATCGTAATTTCCTTCAATGACACCGTTTTCAATTTTTGTCTGCACGGCAAAAGCATTTTTGCCCTGACTCCACCCAGTAATAGAACTGCCTAGAAGAGCTAATAATAAGTAACACGTTTGTTTCATTAGATTGTTTTTTATAGAATGTCTATTTTTAAGACAATAATAGACTGTTTTTATAAAAAAAGCTAGTTCTTTTGGTAAAATTTGCAGATATGCTTAACTCGCTGACCCGTTACAGAGATTTGTACGGAAACGTTATTTTGTTGTTTTTAAACTTTTAAATCGTAAGATTATAGCATTTTTAGGTATTGTGAATATTCTGAAAAATGCTACATTTGCTTCATCAATCACTAAATACACAACAGCCTAATGAAAACACTCGTTATTGTCTTAAATATTCTTTGGACACTTGCCCTAATTCCAGCTTGTATGGGAGCCATGATGTCACCTATGTTATTTGATGCTCCTGATTCAGGCTCAAATAAAGTCTTATGGATGATTTTTTGGTCAACAGCTGCCTTGCCTCTCATTATTCTCGGTTCACAAATTGGCTCGTGGATTATATTTGCTAAAACCGATTATTCACTTGCTTGGAAAGTCAGTTGTTTACCGTTGGTGGATATTCTATTGTTAGTCATTTTATGGACAATTTTCTCGAAGTAAGCTCTAAAAATACAGTTTTTACTAATTAGTTAGGTTCTATAATTTATACGGAAGTCATCCTTTTGAAGCATGACTTCCGAATTCGACAAACAAATTCCGTATAAATCATCGTTGAACTATTCGTTTCGTTATTTCAATTTAGTTAAGTATAAGGAATTAGCTAGTGAAACCTACAGGGTTTTAGTAAATAGTCTGACGATAAGATTATTGCAAACTAAACCTTATAGGTTTTTCCATCAAATTACCTTGTCCCATTACTTATATCACATTTAATCAAGATGGAAAAGCCAAGAATTGGAGGCTATAAAGCAGGAGCAGTTCCTGACAGTGCAAAAAAATATGCCAAAGCAGGAGCAAATCAATTACCCCCTAAAGTAGACCTCCGCAAGTTTATGACGGAGGTAGAGTCTCAAGTAGGCAGTAGCTGTGTAGCTAATGCCATGGCAGGAGCCTATGAATACCTTGCCAAAAGAGAATTACAAGATACCACCGATGTAAGTCGTTTGTTTGTGTATTATAATGCTCGTTATATAGATGGTAGTCAGGATGAAGATGCTGGCTCTTATATGACCAATGCTATCAAAGGCTTACAAGAATATGGAGCTTGTTCGGAAGACATTTGGCCTAACGATGAAGAATATATTTTGGAAGAACCTCACGGAGACGCTTACAGCGAAGCCGAGTCCTTCAAAATTAAAGATGCCGAATATATAGAAACCGATTTGAATACTTGGCGTAGTGTACTAGCAGATGGCTATCCAATTGCCTTTGCCTTAAATACCTTCGACTCTTTTGATGATGCTTGCCGAAACAAAGGCCGTGTTCCAATGCCTAAGAAATCGGATAATGTAAGAGAAACTCATGGATGGCATGCCATGTTAGCCGTTGGTTATTCTGACCCTGACCGTGTATTTATTGTTCGTAATTCGTGGGGAACTGAATGGGGAGATAAGGGCTATTGCTACATTCCGTATGACTATGTGATTCATGATGAATACAATGGGCATGATTCGTGGATTATCAAAGCAATAGATGAGTCGAATTATGGAGAGGAAGTTGCTGATGATGATGAGAGTTCGTCGTTTACTAGTGAAGATACCACCGTTATCAACGATTTCTATATTACTACGGATGACACAGATAAGTTTTACAAGAAATTAGATAAGCTCTTAGAAAAATATACCGAAGACGAAAACGATTATTATTACGATTCGGAAATCTCGGAAGAAGATGAAGACGGTTACTATGAAATTACCATGACCGATTTTTATTTGGACACGACCGATCCAGACGCTTTCTTGGAGGAATTAGATGCTCTTTGCTATGATTTAGCTTACGATGAAGATTCGTATAATTATAGTGTCGAAGGCTATGATTATGAAGAAGAGGAGGAAGAAGAAGAGGAAGAGGAGGAAGAAGAAGAAGAGGAAGAAGA
>JALRIJ010000346.1:2643-2971 GCA_023255485.1 Flectobacillus sp. | reverse complement strand
GGGCAAACGGACATTTTGTCCGTTTGCCCTCGAAATTACGTAAACATCAATTCACCTTATCAAGAGCTCTAATTAGCAACTATAACCAATTTCACGGAGAACTATAACCAATTTCACGGAACGGCTATATTTTTACTTTACCTAACATTTATAATTTAAAGTGTAATCGTTCTATTATACTCGGTATAAAAAATATTTTTTTCAAAAAAAAGAAAATTTAAAGACCCAATCAACAAATGTTTTCTTGTTTGTTTTGTTCTTTTTATTATTTTTTGTTCTTTTTATTATTTAAAAGGCTCGTAACTTGTTGATTTACTGTTTGTTATAG
>JALRIJ010000346.1:0-2633 GCA_023255485.1 Flectobacillus sp. | reverse complement strand
AATTTCACGGAGAACTATAACCGATTTCACGGAGAACTATAACCAATTTCACGGAGAACTATAACCAATTTCACGGAATTAAATATAACTTATTTTTTTTGTTGTTATAGTTAAAAAGCTTCTTTAAATTTGAGCATTAATAGCTTCATAATCAAAATAGTATGTCAAAGAAAAGCACCGTAAGAAAGAAACAAGAATATCAAGATCGATATATTATTAGGATGCAAGGCGGTAAAACGGGACTTGTTGAAGCGACCTCTAAAATGGATATTAATGAATTTCGAGTTTTTATGACGATGCTTACAATGGTCTTACCTGATGATGAAGACTTTATTGAGTATGAAATCAGAACGCAAGACATCATTAAATTGTATTCGTTAAGCGATGATGGTCGCTATTATGAAGCTATCCGAGAAGCAGCCGAACGTCTTTTCAATAAGAAGTTTGTCATTTATGAGAAAAAAGAGGACGGAGAGATATACCGAACCACGATTCACTTAATAGACGAAACGAGTGAACCTGTCAAAGAAAGCGAACAAAATCGAATCCGCCTAAAGTTTAATCCTAAGCTAAAACCCTATCTACTTCAATTGCAAAAAGAATATTTAACGATTGATGTCAGAAACATAGCTAGCATTCAGAGCCCCAATTCGGTAAAATTATATTTAATTCTTAGGCATCAATATAACCTTGGTAATCGAAAGGTAAAATACTCGCTCGTTCGACTAAGGGAAATACTTGCCATTACCGATAGCGAGTACCCGCTTTATGGAAATTTTAAACAAAAAATTATTCAGAAAGGAATAAAGGATTTAGAAAAATATACGGATTTAGTTGTCTCAAAATTTGAAGAAGAAAAAGTAGGCAGAGCCGTCGATAAAGTAATATTTCACTTAGGAGAAAAAGACGTACCCGTGCACCTTACAGGAATGACTAAAAAAATAACTCGTCAAGTTATTAAGTCAAGTAACGGGAATATTGTTATTTCTACGAGCACACCCGAGTATCAATTAGTGGAAGAGGTTGAAAATACTACCGAACTTGTGGATGATGGAACTACTGTAGAAACGACTGCGGTAGAAAGTTCTCTTATCGATAAGCTATACCTACAAGTCAAAGAATTCAATATTACGAAGTCAACGTTGAATAAGTGGATAGAAGAATTGCCTATGGAGCAAATTCAACTTGGAATAGAATATGTGCTACAAAAAATACAATCAGGCGAGTCCATTAAAAACATAGGAGGGTATCTGAACACCGTAGTGAGAAACCCGAGTCTTTTGGAGGAAAAGAAAGCAAAAATAGAAGACGAAGCGAAAGCTGTTCAGGTAGTGCAAGAAAGTCAGGTAGCCAAACAGCAGGAACGAGCACAAGAAGCGTTGAAAGGTGCATTAAAAGCACGCTACTTCCAACGAAGACTTGATTTAGTAAATAGCTTAATTCGTCAAGATGAAACAATAGCCTATCGAATCATGGAGACGTTACGAGTAGAAAATGAACAGTCTGCTCCCTCCATATTGGCAGAGCTAGCATTAAAAAATTATAAAGTAGATACCGCAAATCCGAATAGCTTAGACGAGTTTGTACATAATTTTGAAGTAGGAGGTATCTTCCAAGGCTACGTACTTGAAAAAGTATTGCATTGGAATGCTAAGGATTTTGAACTGTTAAAGCAAGAGTTTATTCCTCAAGCCAAGAAAGTTGGTCTGAATGTTAACGCATTACTTTGATGTGGGAATATGCGGGTAAATTACATATCCTTGAACTTCAACAAAGCGTATCGTATTATTGTATCGACCAATGTTCAGAAGGTTTGGTACAAGGAACAGAAACGATTCCTGACCCTGTTATCAGCGATGTCATAATGTTGTTTGGAGTTAGGCCGTAAGCTAAAAGCGGATGAATGTATCATTCACATTCTTGTAATTTTACTCATGGCAAGGCAGTCTGACGAGTCAAAATTGGAAGGGTTCGAGACAGGAGCCGATACTTATGTCACCAAAGCTTTTCGGTCGAGCACATTCATGAAAATTTGTAGGATGAAGAGCTCAATATAAATACCCTCGCTGAAATTCTTAACATGAGTCGTTCGCAGTTTGATTGCAAAATCAAAGCATTTATACCAATCAATCCTTGCTTTTGAGACTATTATCCGTATGAATAATAGTCTTAGAATAGTTGCTCAGTGGAGACTATAATATTTCAAAAACTGATTATAAAGTGGGCTACAGTATGTCAAGTAATTTTACCCCGAACGTTCCCCGTCATTTGGGGTTAAGTCCTTCCAAATATATCGAGTCGATAAAAAAATAAAACCCATAAATTGTTACAAAATACTTATAGCTGTTATTCGAGTAAAAATCTAATAACAGCTATTTTTTTGACTTAACTAGGTGAAAATAGTATTATAATCATTGGAATGCTTCAACATGAATGATTTTGACTTGATTTGGATAGATGGATTTTCGGATACTTAGCTACTTTTGCTAATGCGAATAGAACATTAAGATTAGATAACTGTTTACTCTATGCAATCAAATAAATCACTTGTAATAACACGATAATAGCTATTGCCAAATTATGAAAAAAGAATACGTAATACGTTTATTTTTAGGGTTGCTTTTCAGTTGTAT
>JALRIJ010000345.1 GCA_023255485.1 Flectobacillus sp. | reverse complement strand
TATTGAGTAACATCGGTATTTTAAGAAACGAAGGACTTGAGGTCGCAATTACGGGAACACCTGTGAAAACGCCTAAGTTTATGTGGGAAACAGGTATCAACTTTGCTTCTAACCGTAACGTGGTAGAACAACTAGCGAATGGTTCTACGGAGTTGCTTCATGCAGATTATGATGGAAATGCAGCTCAATTACGCTCGGTTGTAGGGCAACCAATGGGAGATTTCTATGTGCACCCGATTGCAACCAACGACAAAGGTGAAAAAATTGTAAGTACGTCAGGACTTTATGTGTTAGACAATGACAAAATGGTGAAAGCAGGAAATGCAATGCCAAAATTAACAGGTGGGTTCACAAACACATTTAGTTACAAAGGATTTACATTGGATGTACTTGCAGATTTCCGTTGGGGTGGTTATATCATGCCAACTGGTTTAAACTGGATGATTAGTAGAGGGCTATTGGAAGAAAGTACCAAATACATGGATGCAGCTAGTGGTGGTTTAAAATACTACATTGACGCAAACGGAAGAGGGGTACAAACAACGGCAAATGCTGGTCCAAATGGTCAAGTTGTTTATAATGACGGGATGTTGATGGATGGTGTTTCAGTAAATGGTGAGAAAAATACGAACGTAATTTCACAAGCGGTTTACTATTTCAATACCTACAACTGGGGTGGACCACAATATAGCTCTTCACGTTATGAACTATACGTACAAGAAAACTCGTACATCAAGCTAAGAGAATTATCATTGGGCTATAACTTACCAGCAGCCATTGCAAGAAAAATTGGAGCGAAGAAAGTGAACGTTTCTGTGTTTGGTAGAAACTTATTGTACATCTACCGTACAATTAAAGACATGGATGCTGAGCAAACAACTGCTGGTTCTCGTTGGTTTGAAACCCTCACTAACACAGGAACAAACCCTGCTACTCGTACCCTTGGTTTCATGGTGAGAGCAAGTTTCTAACATTCATTCGACTTAAATATTGAGAATATGAAAAAAATACTCTTTATACTATCTATGGCATGTTCAATGACTTTTGTCGCTTGTCAGAAGTCAGACTTTGAAGAAAGTTATGCCGACCCTTCAAAAATTTCGGTAACTACTGTAGAAAAACAGTTTACAGGTTTTTTAGGCTCTAACAAGAGTTATGTATTACCCGATTATTGGAATTATTTTGTTGTATTACGCACTACATTAAACCACTATACACAAGCTGTTGGTTGGGAAAATTCACCCAACCAATATATTCCAGGAGCAGCGGGTATTAGTGACAGATGGACTAACTTCTACAATTTCTTAGCTCAGTATCGTGAGTTTGAAAAAGTATACGCAAAAGCAACATCCACAGAGCAAACCGATAAGCGAATCTATAAGATTGCGTCAACGATTTATTTCTATGACCACACGCAGAAAGTAGTTGATTTACACGGTGATATTCCTTTCTCGATGGCAGGTCTATTGAGCGTTAATGGCGGAGATTATGGTAAATCGTTTGCTAAATACGATACCGCAGAAGGCGTTTATACCAAAATGCTAGACGATTTGAAAGGCTTCTCTGACGAGCTAAGTACGTTAACGGTAAAGTCGGGAATTTTAGCAGGTTTTAAAACCCAAGATTTTGTAAACAAAGGCGATATAGCATTGTGGACAAAATATTGTAATTCATTACGCCTTAGAATGTTGGCTAGAGTATCGGCTTCTACTACGTTCCAAGCAAGAGCAACGGCAGAGATTAAGGAAATTTTGGGAAATCCAACTAAATATCCCTTAATTTCGACCAACGCAGATAACGTGCAAATCAATGTGTTTGACCTTAATACGGAACTTAACTCAAAAGGATTCCGTAGCGGTATCGAAGATTCAAATGGCAACTTGGCAAGCAAAGCGATGATTGACAACATGGTAAGCAACAGCGACCCACGTTTGAAAGTGATGTTTGAAACAGGTGAAAATGCAAAAGGGGTGTACAAAGGCTTAGATCCATTGGCAGCATCGGCTGTGCAATCGGCTACCGTAGCAGATGGTACGCTTTCTTTATACAACCGTTCTACGTTTAGTCGTAACCAATTTTTCCCTGGTTTGTTAATCAATGCAGCGGAGGTAAATTTCTTAGTAGCTGAGTTTCAGTTGAAAAATGGTAATGCCGCATTGGCAAAAACAGCCTATGAAAATGGAATTAAACTTTCGATAGAAGCTTATTTTAAGTTCCGTACCTTGAGCAACGACAATACTGTGCCATTGGCAACAACCGCTACGGCTGCCGAAATTCAAGCGTATTTGAATAGTAATGGAGTAAGTTGGGATAAAGCCTTGACGGATGCTAATAAGTTAAGATTGATTGCTACGCAAAAATGGATTCATTATAGCATTTTGCAACCGCACGAAAGCTGGGCAGAGTTAAGAAGATTGGATTACCCTCAGTTGTCTTTCCAAACAGATAATTCAAATGTTCAGAAACAACCACCTTTCCGTTGGGTATATCCATCGAGCGAATCGGTGTATAATACTGAGAATTATAATGCAGTAAAAGCAAAGGATAATTTAACGACTAAGCTTTTCTGGGATGTTAACTAATATTGCATTATAAAAAACACTTCATCGTTTATTAATTTATAAAAAAAGCCGCTATTCGTGAACGGATGATTCATGGATAGTGGCTTTTTTATTACAACTAGATAACCTTCACATTTACGGCATTAAGACCTTTTTTACCATTTTCTACGTCAAAAGTTACTTTATCATGTTCTCTTATTTCGTCATACAAACCACTGACATGAACAAATATATCATCACCTCCGTTGGAAGGAGTAATAAAACCAAATCCTTTTGTAGGATTAAAAAACTTAACGGTACCTTCTTGCATTTTATAATGTCATTAAAATGAACTAACTATATTAATTTTAATAAAAGTAGCGGATAAATACTAGTTACTTTAGAAGTCGGCATTATATTTTAATAAAAAGTGAATT
>JALRIJ010000344.1 GCA_023255485.1 Flectobacillus sp. | reverse complement strand
TAAGCTAAATTAGTTTTGTGCTGCTAGTAAATATAACACTGCCATACGAGTAGCTACTCCATTTTCAACTTGGTCTAGAATGATAGAGTGGTGCGAATCGGCAGCATCAGAGCTAAGTTCTACCCCACGGTTAATTGGGCCTGGATGCATTAACACAATTTCTTTGTCAAGTTCATCCAACATTCGTTTGTTAATTCCGAAATATAGCGAATACTCTCTCAAGGAAGGGAAGTACTTAATATGCTGACGTTCTAACTGGATACGGAGCACATTGGCTACATCGCACCATGCTAGGGCTTCACGGACGTTATGAGAGACTTTAACTCCTAATTCTGTGATATAGCGAGGAATTAAGGTAGAAGGGCCACAAAGCATTACTTCTGCTCCTTGTTTCTTGAGAGCAAAGATATTGGAAAGGGCAACTCTTGAGTGAAGGATGTCGCCGATAATCGCTACTTTTTTCCCTACTAAATCCGTCCCCAAACGTTCACGCATTGAAAAAGAATCTAATAACGCCTGTGTAGGGTGTTCGTGCGTACCATCTCCAGCGTTTACAATATTGGCATTGATATGTTTTGACAAGAAATGAGGAGCTCCTGGGCTGGCATGACGCATCACAATCATGTCGACTTTCATTGCCAAAATATTGTTGACCGTATCAAGGAGCGTTTCTCCTTTTTTTACAGAGCTACCTGCTGCAGAAAAGCTGAGGGTATCGGCTGATAAACGTTTTTCAGCTAATTCAAAGGAGAGACGAGTACGAGTAGAGTTTTCAAAAAAGACATTGGCGATGGTAACATCACGCAAAGAAGGTACTTTTTTGATAGGACGATTAATTACCTCCTTGAACTCCGTAGCCGTAGCCATAATGAGTTCAATATCGTCTGGAGTAAGGTCTTTTATGCCCAATAAATGTCGGGTACTTAGTTTTTGCATGTCTTGTTACGCTAAAAATTAATTGGTCATTAACCAGATTCGGTCTTCTTCATGTCCTTGTTCTTTCCACTCGACAAGTACTTTTTCGGAACTAATAGTGTTGACCTTTTTTCCTACGTAATCGGCCGTAACAGGAAGGTCTCTGTTATAGATTCGGTCGATTAATACACATAATTCAACCTTGTCAGGTCGTCCGAAAGCTGTCATGGCATCTAGTGCTGCACGAACCATTCTACCCGTTGCTAATACGTCATCAATTAAGATAACACTTTTTCCTTCAATCAAGAAAGGAACTTTAGTCGCATTGGGTTTTAAGGGTTCACGACGACGGAAATCATCACGGTAAAACGTCGCATCAAGTTGACCCAGAGGAATGTCTTTTCCTGTGATATTTAATAATTCCTGATGGATTCGCTTGGCAAAATAGATACCTCTAGGCTGTAGGCCTATGATGACAGAATTGGTAAAATCCTGATGGGTCTCTATCAATTCTTGACAGAGACGACTTATGGTGATCTCTAAGAGAGGGCTTGAAAGAATTAGTTTTCGTTGCATCGACGCAAAGATAATAAATGATTCGTTAGTTTTAATAAGGTTGATAAAGGTTTTCAAATCCTTTGACCGACGGGCTAGCCTACTTGGCTGCCTTTTTTAATTTCTTTCCAATCTCGCAACTTTCGACATGACAGCCGTCAAGATAACCTGTGCTCATTAAGAATTCGTTGACAATTTCTCCCCCTGTAAATTTAAAAGTTTGTTTGAAGACTTTAACCCACGCCTCTTTACTTTTTGGGTGATGACTGTCTATCCAATTTTTGAAACTACCGTGCTGTTTCTGTAAATCTAAAATGACATTTGCATTATGAATAACCGCATTAATTTTTAAGCGATTCCTAATAATACCAGCGTCGTTGAGTAAGCGTTCTCGGTCCTCTTCCGTATAGTTTGCAATGCGTTGAATATCGTAATTGTCAAAGGCTTTTCTGAAGTTTTCCTGCTTTTGCAATATTGTATTCCAACTTAAACCAGCTTGATTTATTTCTAAAATGAGTCTTCCGAAAAGCTCATTATCATCGTCGATAGGGAAACCATAAGCAGTGTCATGATAAATACGGTGTAGGTTATCTGCTGGGTAGGTTAGTACGAGTTCGCAGTACGATAGTTTGGGGGGTATTTCCATTTTGATTTCCTTGTTGTATTAAACTTATTTATTGAGGTTTGCTTATCCTTCAAAGGCTGTTTGTTATGAAAAGGTCTGTATTGGGTCTTGGTCAGCTAGTTAAAAGTAATGCTTGATGTTTTTGGATACTCTCATAACAACACTTGAGGTGTTTTTAGTTTCCGTAGTCCATGAAATCAGCAAATTCGACTAAACGTGTAAAAACAGCGGTAAGCGAGCGGAATAGATTATTTTTGACGATAAATTTTTTATTGAAAAAATTATATTTTTGTTGTGTTTTTTACTTACTATTTTTATGATATAAAAATCTTATAATTGGTATTTTTACTCATTTTTTCATTTTTTTAATATAAATATCAACTAATTTTTGATTAATTTTCAATTTTTAGATAAGTTTGGGTGTAAATAGAATCGAATATTTCTGAAAAATTTATTTTTTATCTCATATTTGATTTTGTTAAATAAATACAAATTTCATCAATAAACTAAATTATGCCAGCCTTCCAATTCTACGAATGTATATTCGTAGAATTGGCTTGGAATAGTAACTGTTGCTATTTCTTTTACCAATGCTCTAGTTCAAGAGAGCGGAGGCATTGCCTTATTTTTCGTGTTTTTGTTCCAGTGATAGTTGTATCTATAAAACTGGCGAAAGGCCGTTCCCTTTTACGAAGAATTTGCTAAAAATGTTATCTTTTTCATCCACTTCAAAACAACAGAACAATGTCTTCAACTTTTAACCGTCGTGATTGGCTCAAAAAGAGCATTTTAGCTACCGCAGGTCTAAGTACAGCGAGTGTATTTATGCAACGTGCTGTTGCAAACCCGCTTGTTAGACAAGAATTATATGCGAGTTTAACCCCTG
>JALRIJ010000343.1 GCA_023255485.1 Flectobacillus sp. | reverse complement strand
GAATATACCAACGAAATGATTTATTTGAATGATTTCGAAATTGCAGTCGTAAATGAAGGAGAGCTAACGGTTAAAAATATTGACAATATTCTGCAATCTCCTTACTTACAAACGGTAGAATTAGAATTAGAAGCGATTGAAAAAGGTGGTTATGAGCATTTCATGTTAAAGGAAATCTTTGAACAGCCTCGTTCAGTAGCCGATTGTTTACGTGGCCGTGTTAATGCAGATAATGGGCATTTAATGCTTGGTGGCTTGCGTGACTATATGGATAAATTAGCGAAAACAAAGCGTATCGTGATTGTTGCTTGTGGTACATCATGGCATGCTGGTTTAGTGGCAGAATATATTTTTGAAGAATTGGCTCGTATTAACGTGGAAGTTGAATATGCTTCTGAATTCCGTTATAGAAACCCAATCATCAAAGAGGGAGATATTGTGATTGCAATCTCTCAGTCTGGAGAAACGGCTGATACCTTAGCAGCTATTGAATTAGCTAAATCAAAAGGAGCGATTATTATTGGGGTGTGTAATGTGGTTGGTTCTTCGATTGCTCGTGCTACACACGCAGGTGCTTACACACACGCAGGGCCAGAAATTGGGGTAGCTTCTACTAAAGCATTTACGGCTCAGGTGATTGTATTGGCTCAAATGGCGATAGCTGTTGCTCGTAAAAAAGGAACATTGCACGAAGATACGTTTAGAAGATTGTTGTTTGAACTAGAACGTATTCCTTCTAAAATTGAGACATTATTGAAAAATGACGACCAAATTAGAGAAATTGCAGCAGCATTTAAAGACGCTCGTAACTTCATTTATTTAGGTCGTGGTTATAACTTCCCAGTAGCCTTGGAAGGTGCATTGAAATTGAAAGAAATTTCATACATTCATGCCGAAGGTTATCCTGCTGCGGAAATGAAACACGGGCCAATCGCTTTGATTGACGAAGAAATGCCAGTAGTATTTATTGCTACGAAGGATAGTTCTTACGAAAAAGTGGTTTCTAATATTCAAGAAGTAAAAGCTAGAAAAGGAAAAGTAATTGCTATTGTCACAGAAGGTGATAAATTAATTCCAACCATGGCAGATTATACGATTGCAGTACCTGCTATTCACGATGCTTTAGTGCCATTATTATCGGTGATTCCATTGCAATTATTGTCGTATCACATTGCTGTAATGCGTGGTTGTAACGTTGACCAACCTCGTAACTTGGCAAAATCGGTTACGGTAGAGTAATTCATTTGTATATTTATTTATGAGAACAAAATGGTATGATAGCAATTTGACTGTCATACCATTTGTGTTTAATTCAAAACAACATATTCTTATGTCTTCAGTTGTAATTGCTTCTATAGCAGAAAGTTTACCTGCATTTCTGTCAGAAAATCAATATGCCAAAATTCATGTAATCGTTGACGAAAATACCAAACGTCATTGTTACCCTTTGGTAAAAAAGTTATTGCCTAAACATCAGTTAACTCAAATTAAATCAGGTGAACAAGAGAAACATTTGGGAACTTGTGAGAAAATTTGGCAAGGTCTAACAGACCAAGAATTAGACCGTCATTCGTTAGTTATCAATATTGGAGGTGGTGTAATTGGCGATATGGGTGGTTTTTGTGCTGCTACCTACAAAAGAGGTATTGATTTTATCCAAATTCCAACAACTTTACTATCTCAAGTGGATGCCAGTGTAGGAGGTAAGTTAGGAATTGATTTTCACGGATTTAAAAACCATATTGGCGTTTTTAAAATTCCGAATACGGTCTTAATTGATGATGCTTTTTTAGCAACCTTACCCACGAATGAATTGCGTTCTGGTTTTGCCGAAATCGTTAAGCATTGTTTGATTATGGACGGAGAAAAGTGGAATGAAATCAAACGTAAGGATTTTGAAGAGCAAGATTTTAAAGATTTGATTAGCCATTCGGTCGAAATCAAAAAGAAAATCGTAGCGGAAGATCCAACAGAAAAAGGCTTACGTAAGATTTTGAATTTTGGTCATACCCTTGGTCATGCCATTGAAACCTTTAATTTGGGTAAACCAAAATTGCATTTACTTCACGGAGAAGCAATTGCCGCAGGAATGATTTGCGAAGCATTTATTTCCTTGAAGCGTGGCATGATTGACGAAAAAACCTTAGCTGACATCGAGGAGTTTATTTTCTCTGTGTACGGGAAAGCAACTTTAAAAGTGGCTGATATAGAAGCAATTATTGATTTGACGGCTCAGGATAAGAAAAATAAAGGTAAAGAAATTCGCTTCTCTTTATTGACAGGAGCTGGCTCTTGTGCTTTTGATATTGCTGTTTCGAGAGCTGAAATGAAAGAGGCTTTATTGTATTATATTGGAGAATAGATTCTCAAAAAGTAAAAAGCAGGGCTGATTCTATTCGTAGAACCAGCCCTGCTTTTTTATTGCTTGATAATTTTTCTGATAGTCTGCTTTTTGGACGATTGAATTCTTAGGAAATAAACACCGTCAATCCATTGGCTTGTATCCAGACTAATGTCGTGAGTATTCAGTTTTTGAGTTGATTTTTGCTCTAAGATTCGTTGACCTTTTACATCAACCACTTGAAGGTTGATGTTATCAGCTTCGGGTAAGTTGACGGCAATATTCAACTGGGTTGTCGTTGGATTCGGTCCAATGTGTATGCTACTTTCTTCTAAGGTATTTTCTGAGGCAAGAGGAATTGAGATATGGATGCTAATTGGTTGAGAGGTTTGAGAACAACCGTCTTTACTAACAATCAGATTAAAAACACCTGTCTCTTTTGCGGTATAACTGTTATAGGTTTCATTTAAAATAGGCAAGTTATCTTTCATCCATTGGTAGGTAAAATTTATGCCTGTTGTCGCTTTAAGCACAACACTATTTGGATAAAATGCTGACGTAGCTCCTACGTTGATTTGGGCAATTAAATCTTTTGCTTTTTCAGTAATGTTCAGACTGTCTGCATTTTGGCATCCTTTACTG
>JALRIJ010000342.1 GCA_023255485.1 Flectobacillus sp. | reverse complement strand
GTGAACCGCCGTTAGGACGTGCTGCTGGTTGGAAATACAAAGATAAGTACGAATACGAACTTTCGACGATGCCGGGTTGGGCAGGTTCGTCGTGGTATTGGTACCGTTATATGGATGCTAAAAACGATACCGCTTTTGCATCGAAAGAAGCCATCGACTACTGGCAAGCGATTGACTTATACATGGGTGGTTCTGAACACGCAACGGGACACTTGTTGTATAGCCGTTTCTGGAATAAATTCTTGAAAGATTTAGGACTTGTACCAGAAGAAGAATTTGCGAAGAAATTGATTAACCAAGGAATGATTCAAGGACGTTCTAACTTTGTATATCGTATTAAATCATCGGTAGGCGAAGGAAAGAATCCTCAGTTCGTTTCTTTTGGATTAAAAGATCAGTACGATACGACTGCCATTCACGTGGATGTGAATATTGTAAATAATGAGGTCTTAAATACCGAAGCATTCAAGGCTTGGCGTGAAGATTTTGCGAATGCAGAGTTTATCCTAGAAGATGGCAAATATATCTGTGGCGTAGAGGTTGAGAAGATGTCAAAATCTAAATTCAACGTCGTAAATCCAGATGTATTGGTGGATAGAGTAGGAGCGGATACCTTGCGTGTGTATGAAATGTTCTTAGGACCATTAGAGCAAGCAAAACCTTGGAATACAAACGGTATTGACGGTTCGTTCCGTTTTATCAAAAAAGCATTCCGTTTGTTTTATGATGAGCAAGGAAACTTCAAAGTAACAGACGAAGCCCCAACACCAGCCGAATTAAAAGTGTTACATACCTGTATCAAGAAAGTAGAAGAGGATTTAGAACGTTACTCGTTCAATACCGTTGTTTCTACTTTGATGATTTGTGTAAACGATTTAGGTTCGTTGAAATGTTCGAAAAAAGCAATTTTACAAGAGTTAGTAATTCTAATGTCGCCTTACACACCGCACTTTGCCGAAGAACTTTGGGCATTGTTAGGTAACGAAGCAGGAACTGTCACTACGGCAAAATTCCCTGTTTTCAATGCAAGTTTGTTAGAAGAAGCTAATTTTGAATATCCGATTTCGATTAACGGAAAAGTAAGAACAACCTTAGCATTCCCTGTAGCAACGCCTCCAGCAGAAGTGGAAGCCGCTGTATTAGCCAACGAAATTGTTCAGAAGTGGTTAGACGGAAAAGCTCCTAAAAAGGTAATCGTTGTTCCAAAACGTATCGTGAACGTGGTACTATAAAAAAATGTTGAATGTTAGATGTTGAATTTTGGATTAATCCACTATTCAACGTCTAACATTCAACATCTAATTCTCAGCATTCAATATTGCTTCTTATGCTACTGGAGGAATACGAAGGATTTGGCCTGGGTAAATCAAATCTACACTTTTTAACATCGGCTTGTTAGCTTCAAAAATAACAGGGTATTTCATCATATCGCCATAATATGTTTGAGCAATTTTAGACAACGTATCGCCTTTAACTACTTCATGGAATTTAGCTTCTTCCGCAGGTTCTGCTACTACCAAGTTGTTATCAACAACTTGTACACCTTCTACGTTACCAACTGCTAAAGCAATTTTTTCTGAATCTTCTTGCTTTGCTACTTCACCTTCAAGGATAACTGTATCTCCAGCAGTTTTGACTGTTAACGAGTTGTAAGGTAAGCCTAATTGCTTCACGTGTGCCAATAAAGCACCAGCTCTTAACGGTTCTACTTCCGCAGCTTTAGCTGGTTCCACTTCTTTGTGTCCTCCGAATACTTTTTCGCCGACACCCTTAAAAAAAGACATTAAGCCCATAGTTTTTGTAACGGTTTTAATTTAAAATTTGATATTAAACGTAATTCAATTATTTAGTCTTGAAACGAGTGTTTCTAGAAAAGTCACTGTCGCTGATACGAAAGTACTGATTTTTTTTGTTAGACAGTTTCTGGCTTACCCAAAATTCCCTCTACCCAATCATTAGGTAACACATCTAGTGAATTTTTTAGTAAGTCATTCCATTGGTCAGACACGCTACGCATATCATCCGCTTCTAAACGGTGTTCAATTAAATGAAAACTATTTTTATGATAAACAATAACATCAATTGGATAACCTACATCGTTGGCACTTACTTGAGTGGCATCAAATGATAAAAAGCCTAACTTGATTGCTTCTTCAATTGATGATTCATAGGATAAGCTTCTGTTTAATAGAGGTTTACCGTAGTTTGAATTGCCAATAATTTGATATTTTAAGCCTTCACTAATTTCTATCCAGTTTCCTTCTGGGAAAACTAAAAATAATTTATGCTCGTCATCACCAGCCATTTGTCCTCCAATGATAGAATGTAGGTTGAAGTTATACCCTTCCGACTTTAAGGCATCTTTATCTTCCTTGGCTACTTTTCGAATGATTTCTCCAAAAGCATTGACGGCTTCAAACATGTGCTTAAAAGTAACACCGTCGTTATCAATAAGCGTATTGAAATAAATAACGGCTTTGTCTCGAACCGACCGTAAGCCTGCAGTCATAATAAAAAGTGAGTGTTTCCCTACTTCATGTACGGATACTTTTTTATTGGAATACACTTCTGAGCCAGCAGTAATGCGAGTGTCTGCAATGGCAACAAGCCCACCACGAACTTTAATTCCTAAGCAATAAGTCATCTGATAATAGTTAGCGTTAGTGATACTGACAAACAAATAGGTGTTCAGTAACGCACAAAGATAAAAAAACTAATTGTTTACAACTGAAAATAATGTCAATAATAATCTTCTGATTTTTAACTCGGGCTAATTTTGCCACTTTTACGGGTTCTACAAGCATTTATAGAGCTAATGATGTAATAATCTAAGGGTTACTTTTCTAGTAAAACTATCATCGTCGTTGCTGCTACTCTGCTAAAATGGGTTTGGCATCAAAGTACGTTTCTGAAATGGCTTTACCTACTTCGTTATTCTTTATTTGAAACTCATCTAAGTAGGTGTGTAATCCCTTCTCGTAAATATCTTTTATTTC
>JALRIJ010000341.1 GCA_023255485.1 Flectobacillus sp. | reverse complement strand
GCTTGACCAGCCCGAAACGGCAATCGAAGACTTTGACAAGGCTCTATCGCTTGATGCTAAATTTTGGGAGGCATATTACAATCGTGCCGAAAGTTTTTTTGCGCTAGGCGATTATCAGCATTCGCTTCAGGACTTAAACAAAATTAAAGAGCCTTTCAAAGATTCCTCTTTTGTATTTGTGAGTTTAGGAAATGTAAAAACCCAACTGAACGACCTTTCGGGAGCAACGGCTGATTATGAAAAAGCAATCAGGCTAAACCCCAATAATGCTGAGGCTTATACCAATCATGGCTATTTATACTTTCTAAATAAACAGTACCCATTGGCAAAAAAAGATTTTGAAAAAGCTATTCAGTTAAATGAGAATCAGCACTTTGCCCTGAACAACTTAGCCTTTATTTTAGCAGAAGAAGGGAAATATAAAGAAGCCTTACCACTGGTGGACAAAGCGATTTATCTGAAACAGGCAGATGCCTACTACCTTAATAACCGAGGCTATATTCTTTTACAATTAGGGAAACTTGAAGAAGCCAAACAAAACATTGAACACTCCCTACGCATCAATGAGAACAATGCCTACGCACTGCGTAATTTGAGCATTTATTTTCAGAAAAAAGGAGATGCTACACAAGCTAAAAGCTATTTGGACAAGGCGAAAAAGCTTGATCCTACCATCTAAAAAAAGGGTTTGCTATCGAAAGATGAGCAAACCCTTTTTTCTTAGAATAATGATACATATTTTGATATAAGCCTCGCATATTTTAAGCCTTCACTTAGAATAATGCAAATATCTTTCTTCTAAACCAATGCGGTAGTATCCATTCCCATTGCTGTTAATACTCGTAAAAATTCCGAACTCATGGGGGCAGTCAAGCTAAGTTCTTCTTTCGTGAACGGATGTTCAAAGGTCAAATTCTTGGCATGTAACAACATCGTATTGAGCTGAAATTGTTCCTCAAACATTTTATTCTGCTTACATTCCCCGTGAAGTTTATCTCCAATCAAATAATGACGCATCTGAGCAAAATGTCTTCTAATTTGGTGCATCCTTCCTGTTTCGGGATACACTTCTGCTAACGAATAGCGAGAAGTCGGATAACGACTCACCGAGATTGGGATTTCTATTTGTTGCAGGCATTTAAAACGAGTCAGGGCATCGTGCATATTTCCTCGTTCGTTTTCCAAGGGTCTGTCAGTCATTCCTGTTTCTGGCAAAAAACCTCGAACAAGAGCGATGTATGTTTTCTTACACGTCCGTAATTCAAACTGCTTTTTAACTTCTTTATCGGCTTCAGGAGTTAAAGCAAATAAGAGAACGCCCGAAGTCTTTCGGTCGATACGGTGACAGGGACTTACCCAACAACCTAACTGATCTCGTAACAATTGTAAGGCAAAGACTTTTTCCTCTGCGGCAATCGACGAGCGATGTACCAATAAATTATGCGGTTTGTTAATCGCCACAAAGTGTTCGTCCCGATACAAAATCGGTAATTCAATCGTACTTACTTCCGCTTGTATTTCTTCCATTATGAATCATTTTGTTAACCTTAATATTGGTCAACATATTGCAAAAAAATGAAGCCCTTGAGAATCGAACGAATAAAATTAACCGTACATAAGTCAATTTTATTAAATTCTCAGAAGCCTTTTTTAATTATCAAAGGTTGACTTAAACTGCTTAAACACTTTCGTATTTATTTCAGGACTCGTTTTTACTTCAAAAAGAGCTGATTTTTCGGTCAAATTCATGAATTTAGACAGATTTTCGGTGAAATTATCGAAATTATCTGCCGAAAAATACGCCATTCCAGACTCTTCTGCGGTTAGTTTTGCATCAAAATGTTGAACCGTTTCAAAAAAATCTTCTAATTCGGGTTGTTTTGCTGGCCCATCAATCATTCTGAAAATTCCACCTCCGTGATTATTCAATAATAAGATTTTCAAATTCTTCGAAAGGTAACGATTCCAAAGACCATTTCTATCATAGAAAAATGCGACATCGCCAATAATCAAATAGACAGGCTTATCGGTTACCAACGCCGTACCGACGGCAGTACTCACACAACCATCAATTCCACTTGTGCCACGGTTGGCAAAAACTTCAATTTGTTTCTCAGGATTCACTCCAATATAATTCCCATAACGTACTGTCATCGAATTTGCCAAATGGAACAGCGAACCTTCTGGTAGTGCATCCATTAATTGTTTCACCGCAAAGAACTCGTAGAAAGGCAACGACGTGTTATCCATAAAAGAAGCGATGTGCATTCGTGCCTTTTGTTCTTGTTGAATCCATGCGTTTGCATAAGCCATTCTTTCTTCTGATATGGAAGGCGAAATGCGTCTTTCTAGTTTGGAAAAGAAATCCAGAGCTTTCATCGGAATAATCGTCGTCATCGATTGCAGTGCATCAATCAAATGAGTATCCAACTGCAAATGCCAATGCTCGATGGCTTTGTGTTTTCGGAGAAACGTTTTTAGTCCTTTTGAGATAAACGACTTTCCAAAAGTAATCAGCAAACTTGGTGCTAATTCCGCTTGTTCGGGCTTCAGAAATAAATCGTGTTTCGAAATCGTATCCACTGATATATTTGAAATACTATCCGCCAATAAGACACAAGAACTCTTCGTACGCAATTTATCCAAGACTACCGAAAGATTGACATCTAAGGCATCTTGACCACCTGCAATGAGAATCTTATCCGCCTGTTCAAATGAAGCCAGCAAATCAGCCCAAGTAGTCTCGTCGAGTCTCGTGGTTGTTTCCAGTCGTTTAATCACTCTTACATCAGCGTCGTAGCTTAACTCCTCTCCTTCTGCTGGATAAAAGGGTTCTCGTAAAGGAACGTTAATATGCACGGGTCCTTGTGGTGTTGCCTTTGCTAAATTAACCGCATCATTTACGATTCGTTCAATCGCCCAGACACTATCAGGATGTTCGTAATCGGCTGGCAACTCAAAACTCTTTTTGACATGTTTCCCAAAAATGTCCGTCTGATAAATCGTTTGT
>JALRIJ010000340.1 GCA_023255485.1 Flectobacillus sp. | reverse complement strand
ATACTCGTAAGGCTTCTTCCTGACAACCTCCGCCAAGTCCTTTTAGCACTTGGAAATCACTAGCCTTTCCATCGACATTCACAACCAATTGGATATAGACTTTTCCCGCAATTTTTTTAGCTTGAGCCTCCGCAGGGTACTTTAAATTGGTTCTCAAATACATCGCTAAGCCCTCCAAACCACCTTTGAATGAAGCAGGTTGGTCTGTTTCATCGACCTTTTGTACCTTTGTATTCATTTCTTCAGCAATACTCGGACTCACGATAAAGGCACTAGACAAGTTAATACCATCATTTGCCAATACTTCCTGAGCCGTTCTGGTGGGAACTTTCGGTGCTACCCTTTGCTTACTTAGTTGTTCCATCTGTTTTTCTACCTTGGCTAAAGACTTGGTGGCTAAAGTAGCCGAAGAAAGTGTTAGCATCAACAAAAACAAGGGGGCAATCAATCCGTATTTCAGTAAAGAATCACGGTCAGAACGTTCTTTTTGTAACATAGCTATGCGTAATTTTAGTAAAGAAGGATTAAAAAAAGTATTTGTCAAAGGAACAGGTTGTAGTCCAAATTGTTGGTGAAAAAGCAATAGGGCATAATCCGCCTTAGAAGCTTCTTCTTGACTAGCAATCTCATCCGCAATAAATTCATGAATCAAGCGAATACTTTGTTTATAGGCATACACAATCGGATTAAACCAGTTGAAAATAGCCACTAATTCAAACAAAAGTACATCTGCCGAATGTAACTGCTTAATATGAACGTACTCGTGCTGGACGATGGTGTTACGCTTTGGTAAGTCGTTGGTAACACTCAAGAATCCAAAAAAGGAAAAGGCTTGATTACTTAGTTCTCCCTTGAGTTTGCCACGCATAAGTTTTCCTAAATAAACCAGGTTGAGACTAAAACGAATCAGGGCAATTAGCACACCTGTGATATACACAAAAGCCAATAGTTGTCCCCAGTTCATGCCCGATGCCTCCACACTTGGTCTTATCAACATTCCTTGGATTGCATATAGATTTACAACGGACTCATGCACCCCCTCGGCAACGAATAACTTTCTTACCCAAGCAAACTGCATGACTGGGATAAAGAACGACAAAGCCGCCGACAGGACTAGATAGCCCCTATTGGTGTTGAAAAAGGTTTCTTTTGCCAAGAAAAAGCGATAGAACCCAAAAAAGAGAACCAAATACAGGTTTACTTGAAGTAAATAAAATAGCCAGTTCATCGTCTGAATGTTTAGTGTGGATTAATCTTAAATTTATACTAAATACAAGGACTTGTTTTGTTAAACCTATAAGGTTTTGGTTAGAAAATTGACAATAAGGAAGTTATAAGCTAAACCTTATAGGTTTTTCCACCAACTAATTTTGTCCCATTACTTAGCCTGATTACTACTTTATGCCTTGATATCACTAAAGCTTACGACTTGCAATAAGCTGCTTATCTTCGTCCGTTAGGGCAACAATGGCGTATCGGCTGTTATTAGTAATAATCAGTTCGTCAATTAAATCCACCACGTTATGATATTTGGCCGCATCCGTCGATTTGATAATGACGGTAAACATATCTCCCACCCTTCTTTTATAATTGAACAACACGTTCCGAATTCCATCTTCCTTAAAGTTACTCACTTTTAGTTGTGGATTACACGCCAAGCCTTCGTAATAATAAATCTTATTATCTTCTCCCAAAACGACATTCAACGATTTAGAACAAGGGATTGGCGACGTAACATCTCCACTTTTGTCGGGCATATTTAACTGCATCGTGACAGGTTTAGAGAGCGTTGTCGTCAGCATAAAAAAAGTAATCAATAAAAAACCTAAATCAACCATCGGAGTCATATCTATTTTGGTCGATTGCTTTTTGGATCTGGCCTTGTTGGCAGAGCCACTGTCGGAGGTGTTGATTTCAGCCATGAGTTCATTTGTTTGTGCAACTTGTTGTTGCAGAGGTTAATATACTTGTTTTCAATAATGTGTAAAAACGTTTTAAGGTGTACTCAGTAGTGCCAAGGGCAAACGGGTTTTAAGCCGTTTTTATATTATATAAGTTAAATAGAATTATTCTTTTTTCGGTAAATAAACGGGTCAAAACCCGTTTACCCTTACTCTTCTTTCATTTGGTTAATCATTTTCATAATTTCGTCTGCTTCGTTGACATCAATTTTCCCTTTTTTAGAAAAGAAAGAAAACAAACTTGAAAATGAATTTTGGAAATAACCTTCTACCAGTTTTTCGGTGGCAAAAGTGCTGTATTGTTCTTTGCTAATAATCGGAAAATATTCGTGTGATTTTCCATAAGCTTTATGGCTCACAAAGCCTTTTTCCTGTAAAATTCTCACAATCGTCGAAACCGTATTATAAGCTGGTTTTGGCTCGGGTAACTCTTCGATAATATCTTTTACAAAAGCCTTTTCCAAGGTCCAAAGCACCTGCATAATCTGCTCTTCTGCTTTTGTGAGTTCTTTATCTACTGCTTGCATAATATGTTATGATGTTAATTGCTGTGGGATAAATGCTGTAACAAAGGATGGCTACCTCCTTAACTATTCCCTGTTTCTTTATTACGAATCAAAGGTATAACTATTTTTTTAGTTATCAAACTATTTCTTTAGTTTTTATTTTGTGGGCATAAAAAAAGCGAGATTGTGTCTTAACCTCGCTTTTCAAAGAAGAGTATTCTCTAGTTATTTATGTGCTAAAAAATCGGTCAGTTTTTGCATAAAAATAGTGGTTGGTACAGCATATTTTTCGCCTTTTACCCACAAATCTAAGGTTCTGCTTCCAGACGAGACACGTGATTTTTTGTAACTAATAAAGAAATCTTTTGTCACGGCAAAGTCTTCGGTATAAACCACACCACTTTTTAATTTTTGCGACTTCATACGACTTTTTAATTCTTGAAAGCCGTCCATAATCGCTTTGCACTGCACAGGATTCAACTCCACATAAGCCGTATCGCTCAACACGTCGCTATCCACACTTGGAATGTTGATAACTCCTGCTAGTTGTTGTTCAT
>JALRIJ010000033.1 GCA_023255485.1 Flectobacillus sp. | reverse complement strand
GATAAAAGCCCGATTCAAGTAAAATAGCCTTGGTTAGTTTCGCTTTGTTGAGAGGAGGCGTAACCGTTAATGCAGTACTATCAGGAGCACTATAAACGCCATAGTTAGCGATGAATAGGAATAAAAGGAATACGTATTTTTTCATGATCTTGATAAAAAGGTTGTTAGAAAGGAAAATTATTCAATTAGGTTTAATACAAAAATAGCCAAATTCGGGAAGAATTTGGCTATCGTAATGTAATATCAAGGCGTTGTGCTTAGTCAACAAATCTAAACAAGCGATTCCAACGGATTTTGCCCAAGAACGATTTGTTCGGGTCTAAAGACATCCAAATGAATACTGCTTTCCCTACAATGTGGTCGGCAGGAACAAAGCCAAAGAAACGAGAATCTTCTGAATTATGACGGTTATCTCCCATCATAAAGTAGTAGTCTTGTTTAAACGTATAAGTACTCACCGCTTTACCGTCGATGCTTACTTTGTAATTTTCAATGACTACATTTTTGTTTCCTTCGTAATTTTTGATAACGTATTTGTATTTATCAATATTAACTGAATCCAACTTAATTGTTAAGCCTGCTTTCGGAACTTGAATAGGGCCATAATTGTCTCTGTTCCAGTTATAAAGCGGTGAACTCATTGGAGCATCTTCTTGATGAATGATGTTTGAGCCTACTTCCATTCTAACTCCTTTAGGATACATATACGGAGCTACCTCAACAACACCTTCCATTTTTTTGAGTGCCGCAAGATTATCTTCGCTCGTGTTTACGATGTACACATATAAACCCTTTTTAAGATCAGCCGAATCAGGTTGGATAGGTCCCATCAAATTATTGTTCTCATGCCCCATTGCATCAATCCCATTATAGATTCCCAATGCTTCGAAGGCTTCTAAGTTATCAATCGCTTTGGTTGTTTTGAGCGAGTAATTATGTTGCATTTTCACAGGATTCACCGCTGCTTTTCCATTCAAATACAACTGCATATCTTTGATTTCGATTACATCTCCTGCTACAGCTACACAGCGTTTGATATAATAAGTACGCAAATCAACAGGAGCTAAATTGCCACTACCATCTACATCAGCCGAGAAGTTAGGTACATTAAATACGACAGCATCTCCACGCTTTACTTCTGAAAAACCGGGTAAACGATAAATAGGTAAATCCAGCCAAGTAAGGTAAGACGGCAAGTCTGTACCCCAAATTTTTTGGTGTGTCAAGGGCATTTGAAGAGGCGTTTTTGGAGTACGTACGCCATAATGTAGTTTGCTGACAAACAAGAAATCTCCCACCATCAAACTGCTTTCCATCGAAGACGTTGGAATGGTATAAGCTTCAAAGAGAAAGAAGCGAATAAGGGTTGCAGCTACTACTGCAAATACCACAGAGTCTATCCATTCACGGAGTGCAGATTTCTGGGTAACTTTTTTTTCAGCCATTGTTTATAACTAGTTATTTAATTGTTTTTTTAAAAGGCAAGTAGGCAACAAGGCGTACAAGCAAGGCAAGTAGGCAACGAGGCACACAGGCAATGAGTTTTCTAAGGCAAGTAGGCAACGAGGCACGCAGGCAATGAGTTTTTTAAGGCACTGAGTAAAAAGGAGGAGTATTTTTTTTAAACTCATTAACTTTAAACTTTTCACTTTGTACTTCCTAGCCTCGTTGCCTTTGTGCCTCTTTCCCTCTCTGCCTCCTTGCCTCTCTGCCTTCGTACCTAGTACTAACCTAGATTCAATAAATCATTCATGCCTAAAATACCTTTTTTATCAGCTATGAACTCTGCAGCAATCACAGCTCCAGTGGCAAAACCTGCACGGCTGTGGGCTTGGTGAAGAATTTCAATTTGGTCGATATCTGAAATGTATTTTACGATGTGCGTACCCGGAACCTTTCCTTCTCGTGCTACCCAAATAGGTACTTGATTATTTTCAGGAATTTCGCAGTTTATCCACGAGTCTTTCCCGTCTAAATTTTCGATAATACCTTCTGCAATCGTGATAGCCGTTCCACTTGGAGCGTCTTTTTTCTCTGTATGGTGAATTTCTGTTGAAGTAACGGAGTACTCTTTTTGGTGAGGATTCATCAATCTTGCCAATACCTTGTTCAATTGGAAAAAGATATTTACCCCAATAGAATAATTAGAAGACCAGAAGAATGTCCCATTTTTTTCGAGTGTTAAGGCTTCGATTTCAGGCTTTTTTTCCAACCAACCCGTTGTTCCAGAAACAACAGGGAATCCTTTTTCGATACATGCTTTCACATTTTCAAAAGCAGCAAGAGGATGACTAAATTCGATGACTACATCTACTTGTTCGGCAGTGAGTGCATCAAAATCAGCACGATTGTTTACATCAATGCGTGCAACAATGTTATGACCTCGGCTCAAGGCTATCCCTTCGATAACTTTACCCATTTTGCCATAGCCGAGAAGGACAATATTCATAAATACTACGTGTTAAATTAATAAAATTTATTTTTTTGAATGAAAGGCAAACGTCAACTTCGCTCCAAAAACAGGCTCTGTAATTCTTGGATTGCTAATAGTTGGTTGTACTTTCAACGAAATATCGTCTGTTAAATCAAACGTTTTTAAGTGAGCTGTTACGTTAGCATCAACGATGTTCGCAGCCCAAGTAACCAATAAAAACAAGTAGGAAAAATCTCTATTTCTTCGGTAGCCGTCAACGATACGCTTTACAGATGCTTTTTCTCGTTGTACGGTACTTCCATCGGGCATCAGAATAGCGATGCTAGTTGGAGCCGTAGAACCATCGGTTGGAAAGAAATTGCCATATAAATTTTCATAGTAATGATAACGAATATCATTATAAGCAATGAAGTAAATATTAACCCCAAACGCTGCTGCGATAAAAGGTAACTTCCATTTCTGACGGTTATAAATTTGTCCCCAACCAGGTACCATAACAGAGCGTAATGTAGCCACTCTAGGGATGATTTTGTACTTTCCTTTAAGACTGTCTTTACTTGCTATTTTTTGTACTACCGCATGATTCGTGTCAACCTTACTGGTTTGTGCGGAGGTTGAAAAGCAAAAAGCTAAACACAAGGCCGTCACAACTAGATTGATAAAAAAGTACGATTTGATGCGTCTATTGTTCATTAACTCTTTATTTTAGTTCACGGGTCAATTGGGCAAGATACTTCAACAGAACCTTTTCTCAAAACGCCCGTTTGGCTTGCTTATTGTACCGTTTATCACAACGCTACTTAGGCATTCATTGCCAATAAAATTTTATCTAATTCTTCTTGCGAAGTGAATGGAATCTTGATTTCTCCTTTTCCTTTTTCGTCGGCTTTCACCGTTACTTTTGCTCCGAAATAGGCTTGTAAACGAAATTGAAGGGTTTTTACTTCTTGTTTGATATTCGTTTCTTTCTTCGGAGTACCGATTAAATTAGCGTTTGCTAGATCACGAACAGCTTCTTCTACTTTACGTACCGATAATTCTTCTGCAATTATTTTGTTAAAAATTGCTAATTGTTGGGCTGCATTCTCAATATTGATGATAGCACGAGCATGACCCATTGAAATACGGTTGTCACGCAAGGCTGCTTGAATTACGTCAGGTAATTTCAGTAAACGGATATAGTTATTAACCGTTGTGCGGTTTTTTCCAACACGGTCGCCTAGTTCTTCTTGTTTTAAATTACATTCAGAAATAAGGCGTTGATAACTCAAGGCAACTTCAATGGCATTCAAGTTTTCACGTTGAATGTTTTCGATTAATGCCATTTCCAACATTTGTTGGTCATCGGCAGTACGCACGTAGGCAGGAATTGCTCTTAGTCCTACTCTGCGAGAAGCTTGCAGACGGCGTTCTCCCGAAATCAACTGATAGCGGTTAGGCCCCAATTGGCGAACGGTAATGGGCTGGATGATTCCTTGTACACGAATCGAATCTGCTAATTCGTTCAAGGCATCTTCATCAAAGTGACTGCGAGGTTGGAAAGGGTTTGTTTCAATGAAATCTACGGAAATTTCATTCATTGAGCTAAACGATTCTCGTTGTGGGCGTTCGATTGGTTTTGTATAGACTGGTCTTTCCGAAGAAACATTATTTACCGAATCTGAGTCTTGCAATAATGCTCCTAAGCCTCTACCAAGTCCCACACGTTTTTTTGCATTTATTTCTGGTTTACTCATAATCGTGCCGTTTTGCATTTATAGAGCCTTGCTCTTTTCTATGGATGAGAGAGTACAAAATCTCTCATGTAATTTACTCTTGGTTTACGTAGCCGTTTTTCGTTAAAATTTCTCTAGCTAAGTTTAAATAACTGATAGCCCCTTTGCTTTCTGCATCGTGTGCAATGGCAGGAACGCCAAAGCTTGGAGATTCTGATAAACGGATATTTCTAGGAATAATGGTATCGAAAACCATATTCTTAAAATGCGAAGTTACTTCTGCAACCACTTGGTTCGATAAGCGAACACGAAGGTCGTACATGGTCAATAAAATACCTTCAATTGTTAGTTCCGTATTGAGGCGAGATTGAATGATTTTGACCGTATTGAGGAGCTTACCTAGTCCTTCTAAGGCGAAGTATTCGCACTGAACAGGGATAATGACCGAATCGGCACCTGTGAGAGCATTGATGGTAATAAGACCCAAAGAAGGAGAGCAGTCGATAATAATAAAATCATAATAATCGGTGATGCCAGAAAGGCACTCTTTCATCCGCATTTCACGATCTTGAATATTAATCATCTCAATTTCAGCACCCACTAAGTCGATATGAGAAGGAAGCAAATGAAGGTAAGGAATATCCGTTTCAATAATAATATCTTGAATCTGGACTCCATCGACCATACACTCGTAAATTGAGTTTTCAATTTCCTTTGGATTATAGCCTAATCCCGAAGTAGAGTTTGCCTGTGGGTCAGCATCTACGATAAGGGTTTTGAATTCTAAGGCCGCAAGGCTTGCAGCCAAATTGATTGTGGTAGTTGTTTTACCAACTCCGCCTTTCTGGTTGGCAATTGCAATTACTTTCCCCATTTTTTTGTCTGAATTACCTGTTTCAGTGTTAGGTTATTTGGTAGCTAAAATTGTATTAATGAACCAATTTATCGTATCTTGAAGTATCCGAAAAGGAGCATCTTATTTTATTGCCTACTTCAATGACCGATTCCATCATCATTAAGGATGAACAACAATAATGCCGATAATCGTATAATGCACAAACTCAATTCTTTTCCCAAATATCAAGCTTTCCTGCCATAATTACAAAAAGTGTTTCACAAAATGTTTCACGAACAAGGAAAATAATAGCGAGTTGGAATAAATGATGAAGAAATGAAGAATATTTTGTTAAATTTAAGCACTAGAATAAAATTGAATTCATCAATAATTTAACAAACTAACAAATTATACTTATGAGTGAAACAACAACTGATGTTCCAATGGACAAGAAATTAGGCACTTACCCAAGTTCGATTCCATTTATCCTCGGAAATGAAGCTGCCGAGCGTTTTAGTTTTTACGGAATGCGTTCAATCCTCTCGACCTTCCTTGTTGCTCAATTTTTTAATCCAACCTTCAACCCAGCCTTACAAGCCGTTGCCGAAGCAAAGTCTAATGAAAAAGTGCACATGTTTGTTGCATTGGCCTATATCATGCCTATGGTAGGCGGATTGGTTGCCGACTGGTTTTTTGGAAAATACAAAGTCATTCTCTATGTTTCTATTTTATATTGTTTTGGCCATTTAACCTTGGCTCTGTTTGAAGAAAACTTAGATGTTTTTTCAATTGGTTTGATTATCATTGCCATGGGAGCAGGGGGAATTAAATCCTGTGTTTCTGCCAATGTTGGGGATCAGTTCGACTCCTCCAACGAACACCTAATGTCTAAAGTCTATGGTTGGTTTTATTTCGCCATCAATACAGGCTCGGTTGTTTCTAATATTCTTATCCCGATTATCTATGCAAAATACGGTCCCGCTTGGGCTTTTGGAGTACCAGGGATTTTAATGACAATCGCTACAATTACCTTCTTCTTGGGAAGAAAACGCTACGTGAAAGTACCACCAGCAGGGATTAATCGTAATAATTTCATCTTCATTTCATGGTATGCTCTTACTAATTTAGGGAAAAAACAAGCAGGAGAATCGTGGTTAGATGTAGCTAAAGCTTCTTATGACCCTGAAAAAGTAGAAGCTGTAAAGGCGGTATATCGTGTATTGGCTGTATTTGCGTTCATCCCGATTTTCTGGGCTTTATGGGATCAGAATTTGGCAGAATGGGTATTGCAAGCAACAAAACTTAACTTAGATACAGGGCTAGGTTTCAGCTTGTTACCAGAACAAGTTCAAGTGCTTAATCCAATTTTCTTAGTGAGTTTTATTCCTGTATTTACCTATGGTGTTTATCCATTTGTAGAACGTATGGGCATTAAGACAACACCTTTGAGAAGATTAGGAGTTGGCTTTTTACTAACAGCTCTTTCTTTTGTGGTGATTTCGTTAATCCAACAATCAATCGACGGAGGTGGACATCCTTCGCTTTGGTGGCAAGTATTGGCGTATTTAATTTTGGCATGGGGGGAGATTTTAGTTTCTATCACCGGGCTAGAATATGCTTATACCAATTCTCCAAAGTCGATGAAAGGTACGATGTCCGCAATCTGGTTCTCGTGTGTTTCTATCGGAAATTTAGGGGTTTCCCTTGTAAATCAGAGTAAAGCGGAGGGAGGCTTTTTTGCTCAATTAGAAGGAGCAAGTTATTATTGGTTCTTTACAGGCTTGATGTTTATTAGTACGATTATTTTCTTCCTTGTGGCAGGTAGACTAAAAGAGACTCGTTACGTAGGTTAATCCCTCAAATAAATACCTAAAAAAAGGAGTAGCTCCAAGCGAGCCACTCCTTTTTTTATGACGGTAAATTTGTCAAACTATTTCTGAGAAACGTACGATTTGTTACCACCCGAGTTGATGTAGTAACGACCACCACGAGGGCCTTCGTAAATAGTACGGCCTTTGTCGTCTTTTCCTACTACTTTATCATCACCCACTGCTGCCTTTTCAGTAGAAGCATTCACCTTTTTAGTATTCTTTGGCTCAGGCTTCACGGTCGCATCCTTATCTGCCACTTTCTTCGTTCCTTTTTCTACTTTTTCTGGCTTGTCTGCTTTTTCTTTTTTCTCTCCTTTTCCTTTTACCTCTTTGTCACCTTTTGCTGCATCTTTCTTCGCCGCTTTTTCAGCATCTTTTGCTGCTTTCGCTGCCTCTTTGTCCTTGTCTACTTTGTCTGTTTTTGGCTTTTTCTCTTTTTTCTCCTTTTTAGCACCGTCTTTAGGAGCTTGGGCATTTACTTGAACACTGAAAGAAGCACATACAATAAGTGCTAATGCAATTATTTTTTTCATGGCGAAAAATGATTTAAGTTTAACTAAATGTGTGTTGAATTTGCCTTGTTTTGACTTCAATGATTGAATCTAAACGTACCGTTCTGACTCGAATTCATAGAATTGTCACCACAAATAACAAAAAAATCTTTTAAAAACGTAATAATTATTTCTAATGTTGTGTCTCCTTTTGTGAGAAGCTTTATTATCAGATAAATAAGAATTGTAGTGTTTGTTTCTCTCTCATGCTAATCTCCTACCATTTATCGAAAATAAGCAGGATTTCTCTTGATTCTCCTTTACTTTTAACTCACTTAATCAATTATCTTGTAATTTTTATTAGCTCTTTATGAAGTATTTTATCCTATTTTTAATTGCCTCGACTTTTTTTATTACGCATACATTTGGACAAGGGTACACCAGTATCTCGGGTAGAGTGCTGGATGCACAAACGCAAAAACCGCTGGTAGGAATGTATCTAGAAATACCTGCCAAAGGTACTTGGACTAGTTCTATCGGTATATTAAGTGATGAAAATGGCCATTTTGCCCTTAAATTTCCGACCGTTTTACTCGCTAATGCGGTCTTGAAAAGTACCAAAGTGGGTTACCAAACTCAGGAACAGTCGTTGGCAACAATGAAAGAAAAAAAGGACTCGTTGGTAATTGTTGCGGTAAAGCAGCCGCTTGTTCGATATGATTCACTTGATGTACGAAGGGTTGTGAATAGTGCAATGGCTCGCATGGAAACATTATATCCTGTAAATCCGTATTGGTTGACGGGTTTTTATCGAGAATCGCTTCGCTTTGATGACACCTTGGTTAAAATTACGGAGGGAGTCTTAAAAATAGAAAAGACACCAGCTCCTGAGAAAGGGACGGAAGGAGAGTATATAAAACTCTTGAGAGGACGACGTTTTGAAAAAGAAGACCGTTTGGAAGAATGGGAAAGTCTAGGCTTTGGTAATTCAGCAGCCTTGGTGACTCGCTCTTTAGAAACAAAGCTGCCTGATTTTCTAGAGCCTGCTGTGGCACGCAACTACCAGTTTTTTACCGAACGATATCTGACTTATTACGAAGGAAATCCTGTTTTTACCATTCGATTTGCTCCACAAGATCGTCGGGTTAAAGGAGGAAAAATAGGACAAATGCTCGTTGATACCGTTAGTTTGGGTATTCTTAGTATAACCTATGAATTCACTCCAGAAGGATTAAAAGATGTCATGAAAGCCGCTATTATTGGCTCTGGTAACTTTGTTACCGAAATGAAGGCGTTTACTGTCACTCAACGTTATCATCAAACACAGGGACTTTATTATTTACAAGAGGCTCATTTAGGCGTAGCCTTGGCAAACCGAAAGGATAAAAAAGTGATTCCTGCCATCATTGGAATTGACTTTTATGCTACTGAAGTCAATAGTCGTTTGAGTACGCATCTGAAAGACAATGAGTTAATAGGAGATACGCTTTTCCCCAAGGCGGTTTTGTATCAAGATAATTTTTGGTTGAACTTTAATTTCCTTAAATTAGAGGATAAACTGAAATCATTCTTTTTAAAAAAATAAGTATTAATCATGGACGAACAACATTTGCAGAGTTCCGATTTTATTAAAGATATTGTCATTGGTATGTCTGATGGACTTACGGTTCCGTTTGCCTTGGCAGCAGGGTTGTCAGGTGCGGTGTCTAACACGGATATTATCACAACGGCAGGGATTGCTGAAATTGTAGCGGGTTCGATTGCAATGGGCTTGGGTGGCTATTTGGCTGGACAAACCGAGGTAGAACATTATAATTCAGAACTAAAACGTGAATACGATGAGGTAGAGCGATTACCTGAGAAAGAAAAAGAGGAGGTAAGAGAAGTCTTTGCTCATTATGGACTAGACCTTGCTACACAGGATATTGTGGTGGAAGCCTTAGCGAAAGATAAAGATAAGTGGGTGGATTTTATGATGAAGTTTGAACTTGGGCTCGACGAACCAGATATTAACCGTGCCCGAGATTCGGCCTTGACGATTGGCGTTTCCTATATTATTGGAGGCTTATTACCCTTGTCACCTTATTTTTTTGTAGATGATGCCAACGAAGGCTTAAAGTTATCTGTTATTGTGACGCTTGCCGCTTTGTTTATTTTTGGCTATTTCAAGAGTAAAGTGACTGGTCAAAAACCATTTGTAGGAGCGATTAAAGTGATGCTGATTGGAGCGGCTGCGGCTGCGGCGGCTTTTGGTGTGGCAAAATTGTTTTAATAGGTTTTAGTATTTGGGTAATCAGATTCAAAGCAAAATCCGATTACCCAAATGACAATATAATTACAGAATCTTATAAATATCTACCGAATCTATTTTATTTTTCAACTCATTGATGTTGATACTTGACTTGATGGCAGCATCTTTTTTCTTCTTTTTCGCTCCTAATTCATTCAATAAATCGTTATAAACCATATCAGCCGATTTTTCACCTACTGCTTCAATGATTTTGTTCCCTTTCGCTACGTTGATAGCCTGTTTTACTTGGTCAAAATAGCGAGTTTCTAAATCGAAATATTGGTCATTAATACCAATAAAACGGTTGCAAAGTCCTTGTAAATAATCGAGGTTGTTGTTGACGTGTCTAATATCTAGTTCGTTCTGTAACAATTCTCCTAAATTAATTTTTCCGTCTTTGCTTGTGTATTTTCCTTCCACTTCAGCAATACGCTTTTTCATCAAGTCAACGGTATATTCAGTCATCAAATCGTTGAAATAATCATCCGTCGTCTCATCCTTACGTATATCACGAGGGTGATACCCTATTTTCTGAGCATCTTTCTTGAATTTCTCCAAAACATCTAATTGTAAGGCTTCGAGTAATGCCACTGTCTGAGCACTTGAATTTTGGTTAGTCAAGTTTGCTTTATCCAGCGTATTATAGAAACCCGTGTAACGTTGTAATTCCTTTTCAAACTCCTTGATTTTCGTAAAGTTTACTTTCTTGTCTTGTACCCCCGCCGCATAAGCCACATTTACAGCAGCTGTGGAAAGGTTGACTGCCTGCGATGCATAAGGAATTAAGCCAACGATAGGGCTATCCTTTAAACTTTTTAAGACAGTCATGAAGCGTTCATTTTTTTCTTTTTTGGAAAAAATCGCTTTACTTTCTGCTGTTTTCAGAATAACTTCTTCAAAGGAAAATCCTAAAGGCCCTTTTTCGACACTACTCAGTTTTTTGATATAACCTTGGTAGTCTTGATTCAAGACCTGCGATTTCAAATCAATTAAATCATCACTTAAAATATCATAGACTTCGGCACTTTTTATCAAATTACTTTTGATTTTTTCCCACTTAGTACGGTCAGTTAAGTTTTGATTTTTTGAAATATCATTTAAAGAAGAGCTTTGAATCTCTATTCTGCTTTTTAAATTCTCGTTCTCATTTTTGATTGTTTGAATAGTCCGTTGGATATTCAACAATACAGAGTCTGAATATACTTGGCTTGTTCCTGTAAATGAGATGGTTATAAAAGATAAAGAGAGAATTGAAAATAACTTTTTCATAAATTATCTGTGTTGAATTTCTGTGAAATTTTGATTCTTTTTTGGTGGCCTAATTATTTTTCTCAACGCACAATGAATACGAATATTGAACAAAGGTCGATATATTTTCAGAGAACTGTATCTTGATTTATGATTAACGAAGGGCAAATCAAGGTAGGATGAAATAAAATATAAATAATGTACCATAGAAGCGATTTGCATCATTCAATAAAGTAGCTTGTAGTAGGAATGAGTTTTGGAAGGAGCAGGTGGTAGAATTTTATTTTCTAAAAAAAATGCAATATGAACTTGTATCCTACGTAAATCTACGTACCTTTGTAACAAGTTAGTAAAAAACATCCGCACGTCTCTGTGTACCGCTTCAATGGCATGAAGCAATTCCTATCTCAAACTGTTTTAGCAGTTTATATTGGGTCCTTCCAGAGCTTTAACGGATGTTTCGGGCATCAGTAAAGCACAATTTACAACAATCACAATTTTGTCGCATTAGACACAGGCCAATTCCAATAAGATATCCTTCTTGAAAGGACACTTATAAAGATGCCTTGAAAACTTGGGCTAGTTCTTCGTGACAGTTAAACCGTTTAAGAGTTTTGGTTTTATGAGATTCAATCAGCAAGATACCACAGGTGTCGCTCGTAATTGATTGCATTTCGATGAACTTTACTCTTGGACTAATCACGCAATCAAAACAACAATTATGAGTCAATTATTAAGATTCGACGAACTTTCTCTTTCAGAAGAAGTTCAGCAGGCAGTAACCGAAATGGGTTTCGAAACAGCTTCTCCAATCCAGTCAGAAGCAATTCCGTTCATTCTTGAAGGACGTGATGTAATCGGACAAGCTCAGACAGGTACAGGGAAAACAGCGGCATTTGGTATTCCAATGATCGAGAAAGTAGTGGCTTTCGACAAATTCGTTCAAGGATTAATCCTTTGCCCTACTCGTGAGTTGGCAATGCAGGTTACGGAAGAAATTAAAAAACTTTCTAAATTTAAAAAAGGCGTTTGGGTTACTACTGTATTCGGTGGAGATTCAATTGAGCGTCAAATAAAATCACTTAAAGCAGGTGCAAACATCGTTGTAGGTACTCCAGGTCGTGTGATTGACCTTATCGAAAGACGTGCTTTGAAATTGGAACAAGTGAAAATGGTGGTTTTGGATGAGGCAGATGAAATGTTAGACATGGGTTTCCGTGAAGATATCGAAAGTATCTTACAAGAAACGCCTGAAGAACGTCAAACAATCTTCTTCTCAGCAACGATGTCTAAGCCAATTATGGCCTTGACTAGCCGTTACCAAGTTGAACCAAAATTAGTGAAAGTAGTTAAAAATGAAATCACTAACGTAAATATTGAACAGTTATACTTCGACGTGAAAGGACGTGCTAAGATGGAAGTTATGACTCGTTTAATTGACTTCTACGGCTTGAAATTGATGTTGGTTTTCTGTAACCAAAAGAAAAAAGTAGATGAGGTTGTTGAAGAATTACAATTACGTGGTTATGCGGCTGAAGGTCTTCACGGAGATTTACGTCAGCAACAACGTACTAATGTAATGGCTAAATTTAGAAGTGGTGTGGTTAATATCTTGGTTGCTACGGACGTTGCTGCTCGTGGTTTGGATGTTGATAACGTGGACGCTGTATTTAACTTTGATATTCCTTTAGACGAAGAATATTATGTACACCGTATCGGTCGTACTGGCCGTGCTGGTAAATCGGGTCGTGCATTTACCTTCGTAGTAGGTTCTGAACGTAATCGTTTACGTGAAATCATGAACTACACGAAAGTGAAGATTGATAAAGGAGTTATCCCAACATTTACGGATGTTGTAGGAGTGAAAAAAGGTATGTTTATCGAACGTGTTAAATCAATGATTGAAGAAGGTGATTTAGAACTGTTTGAAGATGTATTGGAAAACTTACACCACGGAGGTTTCTCAACAGAACAAGTTGTTTCTGCTTTGGTGAAAATGAACATGGGTGTTGTGAAAAACGAATTTGCTGACGAAAACTTGAGCGGTGAGTTTGAACGTGGTGGACGTAACGATCGTTTCGGCGGAAGAGATTCTCGTGGTGGTGACCGTGGCGGAGAAAGAGGTGGCCGTTTTGAGCGTAGAGGAAGTGATAGCAGAGATTCTCGTGGTGGTGACCGTGGTGGTCGTTTTGAACGTAGCGGTGGCGACAGAGAAGCAAGAGCTCCTCGTGAAGACCGTGGCGAACGTGCTCCTAGAGTTGATAAAGCTGGAAAACCATACCGTAAAGATCCAAACATGGTTCGTATGTTTGTAAATATCGGTCATAGCGAAAAGATTTCTCCTGCAAACATCGTAGGTGCTTTTGCTGGTGAGTCTGGAATTCCAGGAAATGTATTAGGACAAATTGATATTTTCGATAAATACTCTTTCGTAGATGTTCCAAAAGAATACGCAACAACAGTGTTGAACCGTATGGAAGGTGCTGCTATCAAAGGTAAAAAAGTAAACGTAGAAATCGCTAAACCAGCTTAATTGTTGTTTTAGTAATTACGCAAAAAGCCGTTCAAGAAAAATCTTGAACGGCTTTTTTGTTAAATATAGGTAACAAATCAAGCCCCCAGACACACAAGTTGAGCAAACTCATGATGGTCGCAAACAAGCGTAGTCCCATGAAAATTCCAATGCCTGCATGAAGCCCTAAAGTTGCCAGTAACCAATACCGTCTAGTTTTTGGATACCAAATAAATAGCGGATAAGCTGTTTCTATTAATAGTGTTGACCAACTGAGTATTTTGCTAAACCAAGGTATCTGAGCAAGAAATGTTAAATCAAATTGTGCAAATTGAGGCTGACACAAGGCTCTCCAAGTGGCTTCGCCATTCCACCATTGGTCACCTCCCATTTTAGCAATACCAGTAGTGCAATAAACTATACAAAGGTGAATACGAAGTATAAAAAGTAAAATCTTACCTGCCTCAAAGTCCTCAGCTGTATGATGATAATACTTGTCGAGACTAAAAAAGGTATTTTTAGGGATAAAGATACAGTAGAATAGGCTTAAATGGGTGAAGCTTTCAACTCCATAAGCATATAAATTGGCTGTATTGATGAGTGTTAAATGAGCAATAAATGCGAAAAAAGCCATCAATCTTGTCTGATAGCCAATAGCTAACCCTATCAGTGAAAATAAATAAAAGTAGGTAACAAGATATACCGATTGATTTTCTGAAATACCATAAGGTTTCAGAACACTAGCAAGCAAAATAATATGTGGAAGGGTATCTGTGGAGAAAATACGCTCGCTGATTAACCACTGAATATACCCGTTATAACCAAGAATTTCTAAGATATTAGGATAGAGTACAAGTATTTGTACTAGTGCAAAAGTGGATATCGCAATCCTGAAAATACCCGTCCATGAGTTGGGATAGTCATTTTTTAGACAAAGATTCAGATAGGCATTCATCGTTAATTAGTCTCAAATGTGGTTTGGTAATAACGGTAATAACTAGGTTTTACTCCCTTTACATATTGCTCCATCGTGGGTAGTTGATAGGAGTACGCATTGATGATAATACGCTTGGCATCTGGATATTTTTCCCATGCCATTGCTGCCCATGAACGGGCAATTAAGTCTTGAGCATCCGAAGCCAAAGCAAAGGCACTGTAACTGGTATGTAGCCTGAGTGCTATTTCATGATTTGCGGCAGGAAGATGAAAGGGGTGTACCTTGTTTTTTGAATCATATACAAGAATTTGTACGCTAGGGTCTGAGCTTACATTGGGAGAAAAAAAACCATATTTAGCCTGCAATACGGTCGCTGTGCTGTACCACTTGATTACTTGTAAAAGTGGATGAGGGATATTCCTTTCTATATCGAAAGAGATAATGCTAATAACTCCCAAATGCAATAGGAGAAAGCCGAAGAGGAATTTATTTTTTAAGGTCATGTCAGCGTCGTATTCAAAAAGATTACCTTCTCTTTTCACTGGAAAAGAGAAGGCTTTAGTCCAGTTCTTATCTTCCAGCAGCTTTATTTAAAATCGAATTTACTTTATCTACTTTCGCTTTTAAAGCAGCATTTTCCAAGGCATCTTTATGCCATACTGTTACTTTGTACGAATCCCAAATAACAATTTCAGCCGCTGCATTGCCAACTTTTCCTACTGGTTTTACCGTGCTTACTTGTCTTAAGTTCGCTAACTTAGCACTACCTGAAGCAACTTTGCTTTTGCCTCCTGTAATGTCGATAGAGTACAAAGATGGGTCAACACCTTCTAACGTACTCTTGATAGCATCAATATCTGCTTGTGTTAATTTGACATTTTTGTTGAAAGTCTGTACAGATTTATCAACAGTAGTTACTGTTTTTACAGTTTTGTCTTGTGCATTAGCAGACAAACAAATGCCTAACGCTAAACAAGCGGTAAGCTGAATTTTACGAGTGTTTTTCATGTTAAAACTTTGATAAGTAGTTTAAAAATAATTTAGATAAAAGGTGCTTTACAAGGCTATAAAGACCCATTACCGTTCGAAGGTATTGGGGATTTTAAAATAAGTCAAGAAAAAATGCAATAACTTAGTTTTCGGTAAGTCATTGATAGGTAGTTTTTTGCTTTTTTTTGATATTGATTAATGATAAGTGTTTATTTGTTTTGCTACTTAGCTGTCTTCTCTACGCAATAAGTCATTCATGCGAGTGAGATAAGTACTTGACAGGATAAGGAAGTAGCTCTTTTTATACATCTTTGATTTCACTAAAAACTCAATACTTTATCAATAACATGAAAAAAATACCTACTTGTTTGATGTTGCTTTTGGCAACGGTATCGGTCATGGCTCAAACGGGTTATACGCCAAGCCCCGAAAACATAAAAGCTCGTGAAGCCTTTCAGCAGGCTCGTTTTGGAATGTTCATCCACTGGGGATTATCCAGTGTATTGGGCGATGGCGAATGGGTAATGCAAAATGAAAATATCCCTGTGAAAGATTATACCAAGTTACAAAGAGCCTTTAACCCTGTTGATTTTAATGCTAAAACATGGGTTGATATTGCCAAAGGTGCAGGAATGAAATACATTACGCTGATTACTCGCCACCATGACGGCTTTAGTAACTTTGACACGAAACAGTCCAACTGGAGCATTATGAACACGCCTTATAAGCGTGATATTGTGAAAGAATTGGCGGACGAATGCCATAAGCAAGGGATTAAAATTTGCTTTTATTATTCCCTTTTGGACTGGTATCGTGACGATTACCCTTACGAAACAGGTAAGACGGGTAAAGGAACTGGGCGTACCAAAAAGAGTAATTATGCCAGTTACTTAGCGTTTATGAAAAGCCAATTGACGGAGTTATTAACTAACTATGGAGAGGTTTCAGCAATTTGGTTTGATGGACATTGGGATCAACTGGATAATGACCACGATAAAACCTTACAGTCTAAAATTGATTGGAAATATGAGGAAATATACAGCCTTATCCATCAACTTCAACCACAGTGTTTGATTGGTAATAATCATCATTTAAGCCCAATTTCTGGAGAAGATTTTCAGATGTTTGAACGTGATTTACCTGGTGAAAATAAAGGTGGCTTGAGCGGACAAGCAATTTCTACGTTACCGCTTGAAACCTGTGAAACCCTAAATGGGGCTTGGGGCTTTAATATCAAAGATAATAATTACAAATCGCCTAAACAGTTGGTTGACTACTTGGTGCGTGCTGCTGGTTATGGAGCAAATTTTTTGCTGAATGTTGGCCCTATGCCAAACGGAGAAATCCAGCCTGAATTTGTAGAACGTTTAGCGAAAGTAGGGGAGTGGACAAGCGTTTATGGAGAAACTATTTATGGTACAAAAGGAGGCTTTATTCGTCCGCAAGAGTGGGGTGCTGTAACCGAAAAAGGAAACAAAACCTATTTGCATTTATTGAAATTTCAAGACGATAAATTCCTGTTGAAAATCCCTCAAGGGTTCAAAACGGCTAAATGGTTTAAGAATGGAAGTCCTATTAAATTCCAGAAGTTAGACAGTGGTTACTACGTTTTTGATCTTGCAAATGTGGATAAAAACGAACTTGATTATGTAATTGAGTTGGAGCGATAGGGGGGCTACGGGTTTTAACCCGTAGTATCATTATTTCAATCATTATACACGGGTTAAAACCCGTGTACCCTTAAAACTTCAATACAAAATGTTGTTTAGGCTGTTTTTTACGGAAAAAAACAAGGCCTACATAAAAGAGGTCTATGGTTACACTTACTTCTGAATGGGTTTGAATGTACTGCCAAGCAGCCTGCATTTCGTCTGACCAATGAATGTCGTCAAAGACAAAAATACTGTCCTCGTGGGCTTTTTCTAAACACTTTTCAAAGTAATCCACCGTGGGCTGATAGCGGTGATTGGCATCGAAAAAAGCAAAATCTAATCGGGTTATTTTCTGGAGTTCCTCCTGTAGGGTATGGTCTAAATTTCCTGTTACTAAACGAATATTTGGACAGGATAGGGCATCAAAATTCTGTTGAGCAATCGTAGCAGTCGCTTCACAGCCTTCAAAACTAACGACTTGAGCATCAGGATTTCCTTTCGCCTGATAGAGCGTTGTCATGCCTAGAGACGTTCCTAAATCAAAAATTGTTTGGGGCTTAAAATGGTAAATCAAACGGAAGAGTAATTGACCAAAAGCAGGAGATTTTTCAGCACTTTTAGCAATTTGTCGAATTAAGCGTTGATTGCCTTTATAAATACGAGAACCTGCTCCAAAATCAGTAATGGTGATACTACGGTCGTCTTGCAATAACTTATTTCGTAGCGTTTCAATGGCTGTTGTTGCGGATATTTCTGCTTGGTTTCTGTCCGTAAAATCAGGTTCATCGCTTGGGGCTACTCTGATAAGTTGAAAATAGCGAGCCTTTTTCCGACGAATTACATCGCAATAGAGTCTGAATACAAAAGGAGAATGAACGCCATGTTCGTCTGTGGCGTTGAGTAAGTAAGAAAAATAACGTTGAATCAAGAGTACGAAGTTTAATATACTGAAGCAATTTTAGTTTGCAAAAAGCCTATTCGTATTTTTCTGATAATGAATATCTTATGTCTTTTTGCAAACTTACCACCCAATAGCGTGACAATAGCCTAATTGAGTCGATAAGGCGTAATAAGGGCAAAGTCTGGAACAACTACATGAAAGTGTTTACCATCAAAAATACGTTCCATTAAATAAGTTCCTGCCATTTTTCCGATAGACGAATTTAAGTTACAAGCACTAGTGTACTCATAGACTTGTCCTGGTTCTAAGACAGGCTGAACACCTACCACACCTTCACCTTCTACCTCACGGACAACACCCGTTGTGTCATGGATATACCAGTGTCTGCGGAGTAACTGCACCGTATAATCGCTCTCATTTTCGATGCGAATTCTATATGAAAATACAAAATGGGCTTGAAATGGATTAGAATGTTCGGGTAAATATTGGGTTACAACACTAACTTTTACACCGTTGGTTATGGCTGAAATCATTGTTTGCGAGTCGTTAAGTTTTGCTCAGTATAAAATTAACGAAAAAATGTGTGATTTGGTTTATTCTCCTCGCTAAAAAAACAGAACTTATTTATATGGTGAATAAAGCCTTTCTTATGTGTATTTTTGCTGTGAAATGGCTTTGGTTCATTTTTTGTATCATAGAAAATTGCTGGTATTAACTCCATAACAACATGAATGTATCGATTGAAGCTTCTTGGAAAGAACGCCTTTCTGGAGAGTTTGAAAAACCGTATTTTGCCGATTTAGTATCTTTTGTTAAACAAGAATATGCGAGTCAGGTGGTTTACCCACCAGGGAAATTAATTTTTAACGCTTTCAATAAATGTACGTTTGACGATACCAAAGTCGTTATCTTGGGACAAGACCCCTATCATGGTGCTGGTCAGGCAATGGGTTTGTCTTTTTCGGTCAACGATGGCGTTGCTTCTCCGCCTTCGCTGTTGAATATTTTTAAAGAAATTAGAGATGATTTAGGTATCCAGATTCCTCCTTCGGGCAATTTAGAGCGTTGGGCTACACAGGGGGTTCTATTGCTCAATGCAACCTTAACCGTGCGTGCAGGAGCAGCGGGT
>JALRIJ010000339.1 GCA_023255485.1 Flectobacillus sp. | reverse complement strand
ACGACGAATTTCGAAAACTATTTTGATAACTACTTTTGGGTTGTTTATGGTCTTTTTTATCTACGCCAATTTAGAAGAGCCCTCGTTAGCAGATCGTCTAAAACTAGAACCCATTTCTTTAGCGGTGTTCAATGTAAATACGACCATGTCAGCACAAGATAGTACCACATTAGCCAACACCTTGAGTACGACACAAGGCATTACCGCAGCTACGGTCAATCGTTCCACGGCTACCGTTAGTGCTACGTATCACGCAACAGAAACGTCTGAAGAAGCCATTCGTGAGATTATCTCCAAACAAAAATTAGCACCAACCAAAGTTGAATTTGCTAAATTCGATGGCCCTAAGTGCCCTATTCCAATGGGATATATTGATTTTTTCACCGATGTCAAAAAGACATTATGCATTCGTTGAAATTTTATAATCAATTGACTCATAGCTACTTTCCTTATTAATTACGAATAAGGGTGAACTTCCCTTAACACCCTTATTTCTAGTCCTTCTTGCCCGTATAGTATTATAAAACACACTCATTCATCACAGTAAGCGGGCTGCTTTGTGAATGAAAAATAAATTTTAGTATTAATAAATTACTACGATGAAAAGAACAATGAAAATTGGAGCAGCACTCTTGCTAGCAGGAGTTGCCGTGTTAAGCTCGTGCAAAAAAAATGACGATGTCACAGCGACCCCTACACAATCGCTTTATCTTCGTCTTGGTGGAAATGCCGCTATTTCAGCAGTAATCGACCAATTTATTACGAACGTAGCGGGCGATGCTCGTATTAATGCGTTCTTTGCCGATGCAGCCGCAGACCCCGCTCGCCTAACAAAATTGCGTAACAATTTGATTAATCAGGTTGGTATGGCAACAGGCGGTAGTGAAAAGTACACAGGCTTAGACATGAAAACTTCTCATAAAAACATGGGAGTTGAAGAGTCGCATTTTAATGCCTTAGTGGAAGATTTAGTACTTGCCTTAGACAAGTTTAAAGTACCAACTGCTGAAAAAACAGAATTGTTGACAGCGTTAGCATCTATGAAACCAGATATCGTAGAAGGCCCTGTAAAATTATATACTCGTTTAGGAGGTAATGCAGGTATTTCAGCAGTGATTGATGACTTCATTGGTAAAGTAGCAGCAGATGCTCGTATTAATAAGTTTTTTGCAGCGGCAGCAGCAGATCCAGCAAGATTAAACAAATTGAAAGTAAATTTGGTCAATCAGGTTGGTCAGGCTTCTGGTGGTACAGAAATCTATACGGGCTTATCGATGAAAGCAGCACACAAAGGAATGAACATCAACGATGCTCAATTCAATGCTTTAGTAGAAGATTTGACAGCATCTTTGGTAAAATACAACGTGCAGTCTAAAGCAAAAATTGAATTATTAACTGCTTTAGGAGGCATGAGAGCGGATATTGTAGGACAATAAAAGAGAATTTGCTCTGCACCGAATTGGCTAATAGGTGCAGAGCAAACTAAAATCAGCTCTTGCTACGACAAAAATCATCCTTACTTATTCTATTCCATCGTAACTCGCAGGTAGTTTCAGCCAGCAGGCATGAACAACTAGATACAAATTGTATTTAGAGAAATCAGAAACTAATCTCCTACACACCGTGTTTTATTACTTAATCTCGCTATTATACAAAATAATAGTAGGTATACTTAATAGGCTATCATATCACTTTTGTACCAAAAACACCATCATGCAATTTTATACAGAAAACGCTACTTACACTAGAATACCTTTATTTCGAAAATTGTAAAATTCTAAGATATTACCTCAATACAAAACGTATTGTTTATATTGATTCTAAATTAGAATTGATTCATAAAATTAGAGAAAAAGTCAATCAATATTGCGTTATCATGTTGTAATTTTGTGCGAAGAATAGTAAAGGAAAGATGCAAAATCAATTTAAGGCACTCAGTTTGTCATATAAGTCGGCCCCTCTGGCGGTAAGAGAACAAGTAGCTCTTAATGAAGACGAAATAAAGAATTTCTCTTTGAAAATCAGAGACTTATTCAACATCAATGAAACATTGATTGTTTCTACGTGCAACCGTACAGAAGTATATTATGTCGCAGACGAAAATCGTAATGCAGACATTATTAAATTATTGTTAATCGAAAAGGGTATCACAGATAAGGGGGAATATTTTGCATATTTCCAACAATTTGATACGCAATTTGAAGCAGTTCAACACCTCTTTGAAGTGGCAACAGGTCTGCACTCCAAAGTAGTGGGAGATTTGCAGATTCCAAATCAGGTGAAGCAATCCTATCAGATTGCGGCTGATTTAAACATGGCTGGTCCTTTCTTGCACCGCCTAATGCACACGACTTTCTTTGCAAACAAGCGAGTAGCACAAGAAACGTCTTTCCGTGACGGAGCGGCTTCTACTTCCTATGCAGCCGTAGCCTTAACCGAAGAGGTTACGCAAATGATTGCACTTCCTAAAATCTTGATTTTGGGTCTGGGAGAAATCGGGATTGATGTTTGCAAAAATATGGCAGGTTGTGAGCACATATTCTTTGGCGCCAATCACAGTTTTGATCCGCAACAGGCCGAAGAATGGGCACAGTGGGAACGCATGATCACCCACTTTTTGGCACGTGGTTATCTTTGCACACTGGACATTCCCATTTCAGCAGTGGAAGAATTCAATGATGGTTCACTGTGCGACTACCGCAACTTCGTTCCGCAGATTCGAGTAAGTGTACCGTATACAAAACTGTGGAATTATAATACAATGTTAAAAATAGATGACAAGGACTTTGACGCTACCAATCCCGGCGTCTGGTGCCACAGTCTACATAGCCTAATGAGCCGTGAGACATTTACTTCATGGGATGATTACAAAGGTGATAGCAAAGTATGAAATGGTTAGACAACTGGATATTGAAACGTGCCAAACGTATTAGACAACGCAATGAAACAGGTGCAGCAATAAATCGTTTAGAATCTTCAGTGGGCATCGTCAATGACGATCGACTCAGCATTGGCAGCAGCAAAC
>JALRIJ010000338.1 GCA_023255485.1 Flectobacillus sp. | reverse complement strand
GGGAGACCAGTCACGGGGTTGAAAACCCACTCAATTTAGCTTAGTCAACTTCCAACAGTTGACTAAGCTTTTTTAGTTACTATACAAATTCTTCACCTCGTTTGCCTGCTTCTGCTACAAAGTTTTTCACTTGTTGTTCTTGATCTTTTTCACAAATCATCAATACGTTATTGTATTCTGCCACAATGTATCCGTCTAATCCTTGTACAACAACAAGGCGGTCTTTAGGCGTTTTAACGATACAGTTACGCACTTCAAATGGCATGATGTTTCCATCAAATACATTCTGATTTTCATCTTTATCCGATACTTCGTATAACGATTTCCAAGTACCTAAGTCAGACCAACCAATATCTCCCAAGACTACCGAAACGTTATCCGCTTTTTCCATAATAGCATAGTCAATCGAAATACTCTCACAAGTTGGATATACATCGTTGATAAATGCCTTTTCAGATTCTGTGTAATATTTATCGAATCCACCCTCAAAAATAGCTGCTAGTTCTGGACTATGAGCTTCAAAGGCTTCTTTAATGGCTTTGGCTGTCCAGATGAAAATCCCCGCATTCCAAACATACATGCCACTGGCAACAAATACCTGAGCGAGTTCCAAATTCGGTTTTTCTCTAAAACGTAGTACAGGATGCACTTCACTTTCGTCTTGACGCTCAAACTGAATATATCCATAACCCGTATCAGGACGAGTAGGGGTAATCCCTAAGGTAACAATATTTTGGTTCGTTGCGGTTTCTTCAATTGCCGTTAAAATTCTTGCTTTGAAGGCTTCCTCTTTCAAGATAATATGATCGGCAGGAGCTACCACAATATTGGCATCAGGGTTTTGCTTATGAATCTTGTAGCACGCATAAGCCACACAAGGAGCGGTGTTTTTGCGACATGGCTCTGTCAAAATTTGCTCATCAGTCAAAAAAGGAAGTTGTTCTTTAATGAGGTCAACATAACTATCGCTCGTCACCACATAAATATTATCTTGTGGGGCAACTCCTTCAAAGCGATCAGCGGTTTGTTGCAACAAGGTTCTTCCTGTACCTAAAACGTCATGAAATTGTTTAGGATTATTTGTACGACTAAAAGGCCAGAAGCGAGTACCTACGCCTCCGCACATAATTACTACATAATTGTTTTCCATTCTAATCTTGTTTTAGGTAAGTTTTACGAACTGTATTGTTATAGGAATTCTATAATATAACTTTTAGATGAATTTTTATGAAAAAAATGCTTGCCTTTGCAAGGATTTTGTAAATTATTAGTTAGTTTTACCAAAGACAAAACTATCAAAAATAATCATAGAAAGAACGAATATAGTTGATTTATGAGTATTCGGCACATTTCTTCGATTAAGTGGTCTTTCCTCATGCTTTTAGGCAGCTTCTATTTTAAGCTAAAACGATGTAATCGGTAGAAAATTTATTTTTATTTGTATAGTTAAAAGGCTTAGTTATCTATTACAAGCACCATGATTATGGTAATTCATTAATTCATTTTCAACAAATTTTAATTAATATGAAACTTACTTTTACAAAAAGAGTGTCCTTTTTTGCATTCTTGCTATTGCTGAGTAGTGTCGCCATGATGGCTCAAACTAAACTCAAAGGACACGTTTCGGATGCAGTGACCAAAGAGCCTCTTGTGGGGGTTAGTATTGCGATTAAAGGGAAAATGATTGGTACTGTTACTGATTTAAAAGGAGGTTTTGCCTTAACAACGGCAACACCTACACCATTTACGCTTGTGGTTTCGAGTGTGGGGTACACTACACAAGAAATAAAGGTAGTTAATCAAACGGAAATTAATGTTGCTTTAGAAGAAAAGACAACCCTTGGAGACGAAGTCGTTGTGTCGGCATCTCGTGTAGAAGAAAGTGTGATGAAATCGCCTGTTACGGTAGAAAAGATGGATTTGCGTGCTATTCAAAATACGCCTTCCGCTACCTTTTATGATGGTTTGAAAAATCTCAAAGGGGTAGAGGTGAGCACACAGTCGTTGACTTTTAGCAGTGTGAACACTCGTGGTTTCAATGCCAATGGTAACGTGCGTATGGTTCAATTGATTGATGGAATGGACAATGCCGCTCCAGGCTTAAACTTCTCGGTAGGTAATATTGTAGGGATTTCAGAACTCGATTTAGAAAGTGCTGAATTATTACCAGGGGCAGCTTCTGCTCTTTACGGCCCTAATGCTTTGAATGGTATTTTATTGATGAATTCAAAGAGTCCGTTCTTATATCAAGGATTAAGTGCAGCCGTAAAAGTGGGTGTCATGAGTGAAAGTGGTCGTACAACCGCAACAACAGGTTTTCAAGACGTATCTATCCGTTATGCCAAAGCCTTTAACAATAAATTGGCGTTCAAGGCAAATGTCTCTTATTTGAAAGCAGATGACTGGCAAGCCTACGATACTCGTGACCAAAGCTCATTAGCCAACTTGAATACGGGTACAAGAGCCAATAATCCGAATTATAATGGCGTGAACATTTATGGAGATGAAAACTCAACAGGAGCAGGATTAGCGAGTTTACGCAGTCCATTTAATACTATATTTGGTTTACCCGCTCCCGTATTACAATCGTTTAATGCGGATGTGGCTAATTTAGTTGCAGGGGTAAAACAATTTTCAGGAGCAACAGGTATTCCTGTCTCTCAGTTGATAAACGACGTTTTATTACCTAATCAACAAGTGTCTCGTACAGGTTATGCTGAAAAAGACTTGGTAGATTACGGAACAAAGAGTTTGAAACTAAATGCTTCTTTGCACTATCGTTTTAACGAAAAATTAGAAGGTATTTTACAAGCAAACTGGGGACAAGGCACAAGTGTTTATACAGGAAATGACCGTTACTCATTACGTGACTTTATTATTGGACAATACAAAATTGAGTTAAAAGGTTCTGACTTTTTTGTAAGAGCTTATACCACACAAGAACGCTCAGGCGATTCGTATGCGATTGGAACATTAGGAACAATTGTAAACGAAACTTGGAAGAGAAGTGCTCCTAAGCCTGAAGATGCTAACAA
>JALRIJ010000337.1 GCA_023255485.1 Flectobacillus sp. | reverse complement strand
TTAACGGTTAAATTTAATCCGTAAAGCCGTTGCACTGTACTTCCCTCCTACAAAACTACTGACAACCTCCGCTCCAAAGAGCTTACCAATTCCCAAAATACCATAGCCAACTTCGAGGTAATTAAACGACTGTTTTGGAAGCGATAATACATTCATAAAAATGGATTCTTTTAAGCCATAAAGTCGTAAAACGTTCGATTGAGTAAGTAAGAATTTATCAAAATCATTCGACAAAAAGCACTCTAAATAATTACCTCTGGTGCTATGTAAGTAGTATTCCAAGTTACGAAAAGCATCAAATCGGAATGAACGTAAAATGGTCTGATTCCCATTAAAATGACGAAAATCTGAGAAATAAACAGGGGCTTTCAAATAATCTCCATAAGTAGCTTGTACATGGAATGTACCCACCTTAGTTATCTCAAAAAGCTGTTCATAACTGGCTTCTAAGCGATTGAAATTAGCGTCTGAAAAACCATTGCTCGACGAGATGGTCAGCGTTGGATTGCCTTTGTTAATCACATAATTTCTCCCATTGAACACACTCGTTTTAGCAAAAGGACGAATCGAGACACTTGCATCTAGCACAAAGTTTTGGGGATTCACCCAATTATTAGTCGTCATTTCTACATTTTGTGGCGTATTCGACGAAAATTCTTTATCCTTGGTATCAATCCACGGACGAAGAGTCGAGGTATTTTCTAAAGCATTTCGTTCGGCATATTCCATCGAAATCACACTTGTAAAGTGCGAAGACCAACGTTGTTTGTATTGAAAATTGAGGTACTGTTTTTCGTAAAACTTGGCATAGTTTTCTTCGCCCAAGAGGGTGTAAAGCGTATTGGCAAAGGTCGAAATCGGCTTATTCTCATTAAATTGCTGAATAAATCGTCCGCCAGATACCTCAAAGGAATGGTAGTTTTTCAGATAATAATAGCCCAACTTCCAGTTCAGTGTTTTTCGCCCAATGGCATAACGCAAGGTGCCATAAAGCGAGGTACGTTTAGTCAATTTTTCACGAGTATCGTAATTTAAACCCGCCTGTACAAAATAACCATCCACGGTATTCACAAAATCCAGAAGCCCCACTTGGCTGATAGGCGACGTGTAGGTAAGCGAGCGAGGGTAAAAATTGTATAGATTATCTCGTTTGCCATAATTATAGGTTTTGCCTGTTAGGATATTACTCAGTTTAAACACAGGCAAATTACGAATGGAGTCTTTTTTAAACGCCACTTCATTGACTTTCTCTAAACTGTCTGCTTGTTGATAGCCCTTTGTTTCGAGTTCTGTAAGTGGAATTTGACGTTCTTCATTCCAAAAATTATCGCTTCGTTTTTTGTATAAAGAATCAACTTCAATCGAATAAGCACGTACTACATCAGTTGCTTCTCCTTGTTCTTTACGTTCTTTTTTATCTGCTTTCTCCGTTTTTTTCAAAAACTTCTCCAGTTGTTTTCGGGTCAATTGTTTTTGATTCAAGACTGTTTGAGCATCTACTTTTTCTTTCTTAACCACCTTAGCTTCTGCCTTATCAATTTTCTCATCAATTACCACAGGGCTTTGATGATACTTTTCATTAACGGTTACATTGTAGCTTCTGACAGTAGTGGCATAATTGAAGAAACCTTTAAACCCAAAGCTGTCAAAATCCGAATGAAAGGTATAACTAACGGGTAACCAAACCTCTTTAAAAGGAGCGTAAATCGTTTTAATGCCATTAGCATAGCCGTCACCCGCAAACTTCAAATCAAGACTATGAATGTACCACGAGTCTTCGATAATGTTGATGATTCCTTCAAATACATTTTCGCCTCTAGCTTTGGGAATCACCCGAATACGGTCGATTGTTCTGCCATTTTCAACAAACTCACCCTCAAATTTAAAGCGATAATAGGCTAAAGCACTAGGAGATAAAGGCGAAATAACATCCCCAAAAATTTTGGAATTATAAAAATTCACCCTCGAAGCAGTAATAAAACGACTTCCTTGCGATTCAAGCTGTTTGGGTAAATTATTACGAGCGGAAACCACTTTTTCACTCACCGAACTAGGCTGTTTGAACAAAATATCGTTGATGGATTCCATCACATAAACTTGCCCGATTTTTAGACCGAGTTCTTTTTCGATTTTCTTACCTGCCATCATTTTCATCAGCGATGAAACCTCTTTTACCTGTGCTGTTCCTTTCAGATAGGTACGTGCGGTATAAGTGGATAATTCTAAGACTTTAAAGCGAGCCATCGAAATGGTCTTCCGCATGATGGTATAAGCAGGATCTTCGCTTTTGGCTGAAAAACGGACTTCGTTTAGCGTAACTGTTTGTTCTTGTAAGACCACATCCAGACGCTGTACCGTCTCGTCAATACTAACGATTTTCTCCAAGGGTTTATGTCCTAAGTATTGAAAAACGAGGGTATGAAGTCCTTTCTCCAAACTTAGTTCATACTGACCCGCTTCGTTGGCCATCGTCCCTTTGGAGCTTTCTTTAATGAGGATAGACGCAAAAGGAAGTATTTCTCCTTGAGCATTTTTAACAGTACCTTTCACTCCCCCAGCGAAGGCAGTAAAATGAAGGAAAAGACATAACAATAGCAGTTGATGGTATCTCATACGAAACAGTTTAAAGAGTGTTCAATTTGAAGTCATTAGCAAATTAAGGATAAAATTGAAACGAATAGGATTAAAAGAGATAATTAAGAAACTTTAACAAGTCGTGTCCTTTCTATTGTTTTGATAATGAAACTGGTCGAAGGTTATTTTTTTGTATACTTGGGTTAAAACTAAACAAGGAGTTAACATTAAAATCGAACATATCGCTAGTTCCTGACCCACCATTCCACTTAGCGGGTGAATTTATTCACCTGTATCAAGATAATTCAAACAACCTCAATAAAAAGAAATCCCTTTACTAGTTTTAATTAGTGTACATTTGAATAAAATAGATGTCCCTTGAACTAAAAATACAGGCAATAGAAACTCTTTTTGAACAATTAGACAATGAAATTGCGACGTTTACCGCTACGAGTAAACTTCATTGTGAAGCAGGCTGTGGAC
>JALRIJ010000336.1 GCA_023255485.1 Flectobacillus sp. | reverse complement strand
AAGGATTCAAGTTAGACTCTTGATCTAAAAATTGGTATTGAAAATACCCTTGTGATTGAAACTTAGCAGGACTAGAAGCGAAATTAGATACTTTTGCTACCGTTGCACTGTACGACGTTGCCTTCTGAAAGGCCATTGGATCAGATAATTCCATTCGATAGTCAAACTTTCCTAATTTACCTTTTGCATACACGCTCAATTTACGAAGAAACTGATCGGTTACATCGTTGGTTGCTTGTTCGAAGAGAGGTGCATCAATGCCCATAATTGTTCCTGCTGAGGGTGAAGCATAACGTGCTAATCCACTCCATCCAGAAATACCACCACCAAGAGATAGTTTATTTTTAACAGCCTGATACTCTGCCACAGCATCGTGCAAAAAGAAACCCGTTTTACGATCAGAAAGATAGTTTAGGTTATTTTGTCCTAATTGAATATAAATATAACCACGCTCCGAAATCTGACCGAATAACTGCATACGTAAGCGACGAATCCCTACGTCCGTAGTAGAAGCTTTGTCATATCCATAAACCGTAGTTCCTGGGTTGCTGTCATTATAACGTACCCAAACTTGATTTAACAAGGTCATTTTCAAGTACTGAGAACCATCGGAGTTTAGATAAAGTTTACCGTCTTTATATTGTGCTTGTCCAGAAAAAGACAAAGCAGTGGCAAGTAGCATTAATAATGCTACAGAGTGTTTTTTACTAGTCATATCAAATTATTTTATCAAAATTTCAAGTTCTGACTACTTTTTGCAGTAACCAGAACTCACCAAAGAACAATTAAGTCAATTTTATGGCTTTTCTTGCAGCTAAATTATGCGATGATAAAGGTTTGTGATTATCTAAACCAATAATATGAACCGTTCCACCGTTTGCAGTATAATCATGTTCAAAATGGTGTAAATTTTCCATCACAGAGTGATCTACTAACTTCGTTTTAGATAGGTCAATAGTTACATTAAATCCATAAGGAATTGCCTCTAGCTTACTTTTAATTCCCAAATAATTAGTAAATACAGCGGCTTTATCTATTTCTACGAGATAGTCATCTCCTTCAAAAGAAACCTCTGTAGGAGCTTTGAAGATAACAGATAAGGGTTTTCCATTCACTAAATTAATTATCATTTCTGTCAACATTCCCGCTGCAATCCCTACCAATAAATCCTCAAAAAGAGTGAAGAAAATAGTTATCAAAAAGATGGCTAATTGCTCTTTCCCAATCTTAAACGTACTAATAAATTCTTTAGGATGTGCGAGCTTGATACCTACTGTAATCAACATCGCAGCTAACGCAGTATTTGGAATCAACTCAATTAAGTGCGATGCTAATAAAACAAAGCCTAAAATGAAAAATCCGTGGAAGAAATTAGCCCAACGAGTTTTGGCACCATTGTTTACATTTGATGAACTACGAGCAACCTCCGAAATCATTGGTAAGCCTCCCAAAATTGCCGCAATTGTATTACCAATACCTACTGCTACTAAATCTTTGTTAGCATCAGATTTACGTTTGTATGGATCTAATAAATCAATAGCCTTAACGGTTAATAACGATTCTAAGGTTCCTACTAACGCAAACATGATTACGTACTTCACAAAAAGACCTACCTGAGCAATACCTCCAAAATCAACGTTAACTTTGATATTTTCTAGTAGGTTACCAATATGAACCAAGGCGTAAGCAGGCTCTGTTGTTTGAAAATCCATCGCTAATTCTGCAGGAATAGCGATAATTAACACAACTAAAGGAGCAGGAATTTTCTTGACAATTGGATTTTTAATCATCGGCCAGCCCATCATAATTGCTAAACATACAACCCCAATTAGCGTTGCCTTTGGGTCTAAATGAGCAATAAAGTTCGGAATATTTGCTAATAACTGTAAAGGACCTTTTCCTTTTGTCATGGCAGGTGCAACATCTAATAAGATAGGTATTTGCTTTGCTATGATAATCAAACCAATAGCGGCTAACATTCCATGGATTGCCGATAATGGGAAAAAGTCAGCCAATTTACCCAACTTAAACACTCCAAAAAGGATTTGAACTAGACCCGCTACAACCATTGCTCCTAAAGCCAAATGCCAACCTGATTCGCCCCCACCAAAATCGTTAACAGCACCCGCAACAATAACAATTAAACCAGCAGCAGGGCCTTTAATCGTCAAGCGAGACCCCATAAAAAAGCTCACAACAATCCCACCAATAATGGCAGAAACTAAACCCATAATCGGGGGAAATTCGGATGCTTTGGCAATCCCTAAGCTTAAGGGTAAAGCCAACAAGAAAACAATGAAGCCAGATACGGCATCTACCGACCAGTTTTCTTTCAAACCTTCAATTCCGTCTTTTGGAAGGATTAATTTTGATACGCTCATAAGATAGTTTTTTAAAAATTTGAAAAACAGATAGTGGATAGTTCAAGTAAAACACCAGAACTATAAGATTTTAAAGCAACAATGTATATATTATAATGACTAACTAAATTAAGACGAACGATAAGCCATTTCGTAAGGCGACTTCACGTGAGGGCCTAAGAATACCCTTGCGTAAATACGCATGATAGCTAAACCGTCAATGATAAAACTCAACGATACAAAAAGGGCTAAGAAAAACTGGTCTTCGTGGATATGACTAAAAATTAAGTCTTCTCCAATAAACGTTGGGGATATTGGAAATCCTGAAAGCCCTAAACAAGCTACCAAAAAGACAAATGCTAAACGTGGATGACGGTAAACATGTCCGTTAAATTGGCTTAAATCAATGGTTTTCTCAATTGATTTAACTTTACGTAAAAGGAAATAGCCCAATACTCCTGACATAATGATACCGCCTAGATAAATATAGTTATGGCTAAATTTATAATGCTCATTGAACGAAACTGCTAAGGCAACCCAGAAGTGATTCATCACAATCATTACCCAGCTCAAACGTGTTTTTTGTCTTTCCGAAAAAGCTTTTAGTACCATAACCAATCCAATAAATGAGAAGAGTATGGGTAACAAATGCTCTACTTCTTCACTCAAATACTCTTGATGAAGCAGTAAGTAAACTCCAACACCAT
>JALRIJ010000335.1 GCA_023255485.1 Flectobacillus sp. | reverse complement strand
GTATTCGTGCGGATATAGCCCATTTTTTTGTTGGGATTCCCTTTTTGGTAATGATATTAATAACACCCGCCAAAGCATCAGAGCCGTAAGTGACAGACATGGGGCCTTCTACGATTTCGATACGGTCAATCGTATTGACATCAATTTGCCCTAGACTTTCACGAGTAGAGCCTCTGTCAACCATCGGGATACCATCTAATAATATCTTTACATTTTGTCCAGACATTCCCATCAGTTGAATGTCGGTTGTGCCAAGTGTAAGGTCATTGGATAATCGGATTCCTAATTCTGTATTCAATACTGCTTGAATGTTAGTGGCTCCACGAAGTCGAATTTGTTCGTTACTAATCGTTCGTATTTGATAGACCGAATTACGAACGGATTGCGGACTGAATTGACCAGTTACAACGACTGCTTCTAACTGCCTATTTTTTTCAGAGAGCGTTACAGTTCCCACAGAAATTGCTTCGTGAGCTTTTACCCGTACATTGATTTCAATTGCTTGATAAGCAAGGTGTTGTAGCAATAATGTATAGTCTCCTGCAGGAACGTTTAGTATGAAATCGCCATATTTATTGGTATTTGTACCCATTTTTGTTCCTTTAATGAGTACTGATACGTCTGGTATGTTTCCTTGGAGTCCTATTACACGCCCCTTAATGTTTGCTATGTTTTCTTGCCCTTGGGCAATTGAACACCCCAATACCAGTACAAGGAAAAGTAAATGCTTCATTTTATTTATATTTAGACTCATTATAAATAAATACGTTAAAAAAATACTCTTTCAAAAGAGCATAGTGATGTGTCGTATCTGTCTAGTTATGGGTCGGTACTTATGCTAATTAATTATGATTCCGAACTCCTTTATAGGATTCGATGAGTAAGTAGGCTTGTGTTAGCATCTCCGAAAACTCGTCTAATTCTCGTTCTTTAAAAAGAATAAAATAGTTGTTTAGCGGAGTTTTCATCATTACCTCTTTGCCATGGGACGTATGAAATTCATACATCCCTACTCGTTCTTGAATCATGTCATAGAATAGTTGATAGGCGGAGAGTTCTAAACAGAACAAGGAGTTTTTATAGCAAATATTTACCGTTTGACAGCATTGACAAAAGCCAACATAGCCATGATGATGGTCAACAAGCGTCTTGAATTGATGAGCTGATGGTGTCATAGGAAACTGTTTTAGTGAAATTTATCGAACCTTTTTTCTTCGTCCCCACCAAATATAAACGCCTGTGATGGGCAAGCTTGCAGCGACTAAGCTTACAAAAAATGCTGCTACTTTACCTGCTAGTCCAAAGATGGCACCCACATGAATATCGTAGTTCATTCGCAGTGCTTTATCTGCCAATTTTGCTTCATGAAATCTTCCATACAGATGATTAACCGACAATTCTTTTAACGAATATTGATCAAAATAGCGGTAATCGGTCTTCCACGTTGTACCTTCTTCTATATTGGTATTGACAGCAATAGAGGCAGAGTCCGAATCTGGAATATGTACTTCTATTGCCTTGATGTTACGTTGTTCGTCCCTTACTTTTTGCCAGATTATATCTATCGCTTCTGTCTTGATAGGTTGCAACGATTTAAGCCTTGTATCGGAAACGCCTTCTGTGTAAACCATCGATTTTTCTCCTCCTAAAACCGTGTAAACGGATTTAGAAAACCATTCAAAACCCCATACTAAGCCTGTTAACGCAATAATCAGCACGACCCACGAAGCATAGAAGCCGAGGATATTGTGTAAATCATAATTTTTGCGTCGCCATTGTGTACCTGTTTTCCATCGAAACCAAAAGCGTTGTTTACTCGCCGCCTTGTTTTTTGGCCACCACAAAATAATGCCCGAAATGAGTAAGAAGACAAATACGAACGTGGCAATGGCTACTGTTGGTTGCCCAATGTTGGGAGGTAGCCATAAGTAGTAATGTCCCATGAGTACCAACCTGAAAAAATCACGATTCATGTCTTTAACTTTCAGTACTTCTGCCGAGTAAGGGTCGAAATAAATCAGGTCATAGTGGGCAGGTTCTTCCCCATAAAAAATAGCTTCCACACTTCGCCCTTTTCCTGCATAATTAATAGCGTGTAAGTGCTTTTTAGGAAATATCGCCTGTGCTTTTTTCCTAAAAATAGAAGGGGCTAATGTCGTATTTTGCTGTGTTTCGGCAAATAAATAGGGTTCTGTAAGAGCTTCTATCTCACTTTTGAAGGCATACAAAGCCCCTGTAATGCTGACAATGAACACCACTAACCCAGACATAAGTCCGAGCCAGAGGTGTAATTGATGGATTATTTTCTTGAAAGTCATCAGGAATTAAAACTTATAGTTGATACTCAAACGAGCATTACGCATGGCTTCTACTTGTGAATAATAATAGTTACTCCATGCGTAGTAAGATCCTCCTGTAATGAGGTAGGTATTAAAGAGGTTATTGACGTTTAGAGCAATGCCAAATCTGTCGAATTGATACGAAATTGCACCGTCGAAACGGGTGTAGTTCGGCATGCTAGGGTCAACGGCTTTGTTATAAGCTCCGTACCAATTGCTTCTTCCTGCTAGGTGCTGTACACCAAACGATAAACCTAAACCTTTTACTTGTCCCGATTGGAAACGATATTTCAACCACGTATTAAAAATATACTTATCTGTACCCGGTACTTGTCTGTCCACCTGAGAACCATCCGTGTCTTTGGTTACTTTCGCATCGGTAATGGCATAGTTCATGGTCAATTCTAAGCCTTCCAACAGCTGCCCACGTATATCGAATTCAAGGCCTTGTGTTTGTGTTTGTCCCAATTGGATAGAGAAAAATTGGTGGTTAGGGTCGTCCGTCAATACGTTATTTTTTGTAATGCGATAAGCTGCCACGGAAGCATTCCAACGCCCGTTTAACCATTCTCTTTTGATGCCAATTTCCTTATTATCGCCAATAACAGGGTCAAATTTCTTTCCTTCAAACGTGCCTCCTGCTTGTGGAATAAAGGCTTCGTCATAGACGGCATACACACTGGTATTTTTATCTACTGAATAGCTAAGCCCAACTCTCGGTGTGAACTTCTCTGCT
>JALRIJ010000334.1 GCA_023255485.1 Flectobacillus sp. | reverse complement strand
GATAAGTACTCAACCGAGTAATGGTGTTGTAAAGGTATTAGAAGACGGTTCTATTAATTATTTACCTAATATGAATTTTATCGGTGCGGATTCATTTACGTACACGATTTGCGACTTAATTAATACCACAAATTGTTCAACAGCAACAGTAAACATTAACGTAAATACTCCAAGTTGCATTGTTAGTGGTATGATTCCTGTATTAGTCCCGAATAAGTAAGTTATAGGAAGTATTAGAGCACCAAACAATTATTAATGCTTATGAACGTATGAAATAAAAAAGCCCTCTTTTAGAACTTAGCTAAAAGAGGGCTTTACTTTTAATACTATAATAACGCTCTGTCTAAATGAACATAACCACCATCTACATGGATAAGTTGTCCTGTGGTGTGGCTTGAGCGAGAAGACATCAAGAAGGTTACCATATCCCCAATTTCCTGCGAAGTAGTCATGCGTTTTTCAAATGGAATTTTATCCGTTATTTTTGCTAAGGTCTCTTCTGGATTGGGTAAGGTTTTAATCCAACGGTCATACAAAGGGGTATAGCATTCTGCCACTACAAGAGCATTTACCCGAATGCCATATTTTAATAATTCTACCGCCCATTCACGAGTTAAGGCATTACGTCCACCATTAGAAGCTGCGTAGGCAGAAGTCCCACCTTGTCCCGTTTCGGCTGTTTTTGAAGAAATATTAACGATTGAACCTTTTGATTTTTTCAAATAAGGTAATGCGTGTTGTACGAGCAAATAATAATGGATTAAGTTGCTGTGCAACGAAGCTACAAAACGCTCATAAGTGCCATTTTCTAGACCAACACCATCGTTTACTCCTGCATTATTAACGATTCCGTCAATTTTACCAAAAGTTGCACCAATGGCTGCAATCACTTTTTCGCATTCTTCGGGCTTTGATAATTCGGCCACAAAAGACCATGCTTGTCCTCCAACTGCTTGAATTGCTTCAACGGCTTTGATATTATCGGCTTCGTTTCTGCCCACGATGGCTACATAAGCACCTTCAGTAGCGAGTGAATTGGCAATGCCTTCACCGATGCCTTTTGCTCCACCCGAAACAATGATTACTTTTTCTTTTAATCCTAAATTCATCTTGAATGTCTGTGTTTTTACGATAAACCATAGAAACGAGTAGCGTTACCGCCCATGATGTTCCGTTTCTCTAAGGTTGAAAACGTGTTAAAATAATCATTCACAATACCAATTTGTTGTTCGTAACTAGCGGCAACCGTGCATACAGGCCAGTCGGAGCCGTACATAATCCGATCTGTTCCAAAGGCTTTTACGACGGTATCTAAATATACTTTAAAATCTGCCGCTGTCCATTTATTCCAGTCTGCTTCCGTAACCATGCCTGATATTTTGCAATAAACATTGGTATGTAAGGCTAGCTTTTTGATATTGGTTTGCCATTCCGCATATTCGCCAGACTTAATATCTGGTTTTGCAATATGGTCTAATACAAAACGTTGGTCTGGAAATAACTTCACCAGTTGGATTGCTTGTTCCAACTGGTAGTGATAAATCAGAATATCGTACGTGAAATTATAACTTTCGAGTGCTGTTATACCTGCTTTAAATTGAGGTCTGAGCATAAATTCTGAATCACTTTCACCCTGCACAACGTGTCTAAATCCTTTTACCTTCGCAAAAGACGCATAATGGGCAAGTCGGTCGTCAATATCATTTGAGCGTAAGTCAACCCAGCCAACAATGCCTTTGATGAAGTCATGATTGGAGGCTAATTCAATCAAAAAGTCTGTTTCTTCTTCTGTTTGTGAGGCTTGTACAGCCACACAACCGCTGATTCCATTGGCTTCTAAAATAGGAGCGAGGTCATCGGGTAAGAAATCTCGTTGAATGACCTTCATTTCATCCGTAATCCAGCTATCACGAACAGGGTCAAATTTCCAAAAATGCTGATGTGCGTCTATTTTCATGCTTAACGGTAATTTTGTGCCACTTGCTTCGCTGTTCCTAAGTTTTCGATACCTAATTCAACCACGTCGCCTTCTTTCAAATAAATCGGTGGTTTGAAACCTAAACCAACCCCTGGAGGTGTTCCCGTCGAAATAATATCGCCTGGCAATAAGGTCATAAACTGACTTACATACGAAACAATTGTTGGGATTTTGAAAATCAATTGATTGGTGCTACTGTTTTGGAACATCTTCCCGTTAACGCTCAACCACATTGATAAATTATCTACATCACCTACTTCGTCTGGTGTTGCCAAGAAAGGCCCTACAGGAGCAAAGCTATCGCATCCTTTTCCTTTACTCCAGTTTCCGCCACGCTCCAATTGGAATTCTCTTTCTGAAACGTCATTATGCAAACAGTAACCTGCAACATAATCCAACGCATCAGCTTCTTCTACATACTGAGCTTTTTTACCAATAACAAAGGCTAATTCTACTTCCCAGTCAGTTTTTGTAGAATTTTTAGGAATGATAATTGGGTCGTTTGGCCCCGAAATAGAAGTACTAGACTTGAAGAAAATAACAGGTTCTGTCGGAATATCCATTCCTGATTCTTTGGCATGATCGGCGTAGTTTAAGCCAATACAAACGATTTTAGAAGGTCTTGCCACGCATGAACCAAGACGAACGTCTTCGCTAACTTCAGGTAAAGAAGCACTGTTGTCTGCCAACCAAGCTCCTAAACGTTCAATGCCATTTGTTTCAAAAAAAGCCTCGTTAAAATCTTCCCCAAAAGCCGAAACGTCATAACGTTTGTCGTTGATAATAACGCCTGCTTTCTCTTTTCCTACTTCTCCAAATCTGATAAGTTTCATACTATTATGTTATAATTATGATGTTCTAAAATGTTAACTCTTTACTTTTTTCCTCTCTGCCTCCTTGCCTATATGCCTCTTTGCCTCAAGAAATCCTACTTAATCAAAGGTAAAAGCGTTTCAGCCACTAATTTATTACCCAATTCATTCAAGTGAACTCGGTCGGTGGTTAAAATACCCGAATCTTTGTTCTCAGGATTATTTTTTAAATTATGGGCTAAAAATGCAGCACGTAAATCAGCTAAAGGAAGGTTGTTTTTAGTCGCTAATCCTCTAATGAATTTGCTATACTGA
>JALRIJ010000333.1 GCA_023255485.1 Flectobacillus sp. | reverse complement strand
GTCAATCTTTTCAACATTCGCTAACACAGGAAAATCTTTATCTTTAATTCTTAACGTTTTCTGACCGTTCATCAGTCGCCAGCCGAGTGTTCCCTCTGAGGCATACCCTACCAACAAAATTGTACAATACGTGTTGGTGATATTAGCCGCCACGTGTTGTTCCACACGACCACCCGATACCATACCTGATGCCGAGATAATGATACAAGGCTCTGTATAATTCGAAATCGCTTTGCTAGCTTTTTCAGACTGAATATATTGTAAATTCTCAAAATCAAATAGCGAATCATTCTCCTCGTTAAATGCTCTTGCACTTGGATTCAAATGAGAAAGATACTTCTGATATACTTTTGTTGAAGCATAAGCCAATGGACTATCACTAAACACTTTAATTGGTTTTAACCCACGTTCAGAATACAAGCGATTCAGCGTATAAAGTAGTGCTTGCGTTCTCCCTACCGAAAAAGCAGGAATAATTAAACGCCCTGGCATATCAATACAAACTCGTTTGATAACACGTTCTAAAGCATCTTCTGGACTATCATGGTCTTCATGTAATCTCGCTCCATACGTACTTTCACATAATAAGTAATCGACTGGAGGAAGAGTACTCGCAGGGTCAATGTGCAAAGGGTAATCTTTACGTCCGATATCCCCAGAGAAACAAATGCTTTTCATTTCTCCATTTTCCAGCACTTCCACAATTACGTGAGCGGCACCCAATAAGTGCCCCGCAGGAATAAATGTTACCCATGCGGTATCTGAAACTTTGAAACGACGATTAAACTGAATCGTTACAAAGTTCTGCATCGTGTCTTCTACGTCTTTTTGCAAGAACAAATCTCCTCTGATGATGAGCCTGTCCATTTTCTTTTTCTTCTTCTTGCTATCTCCTTCTGCCTGTTTGAGTTTTCTCAAATTTAAACTTGCAGCATCGTTTAGCAATAGATTACTCAATTCATGCGTCGGAGCGGTGCACAATACTTGTCCTTCATACCCTTCACGATACAGCATCGGAATGTTTCCTGAGTGATCGATATGTGCATGCGTAAGTAACACAAGATTCACCTGTGATGCTTCAAACGGGAAAAATGCTTTTGTGGTTACAGGGGCTTGTGAATAATCTATTTCACGTTCCATATCTGCCCCACAATCAATCAAAATACGATAATCATCGTCTAACTCCAGCAAATACATACTTCCCGTAACCTGCCTCGCTGCTCCCCAAAATGTTAATTTCATTCGTTGTTAATAAAGGATGTTCAAGATATGATAGCTAAAATGCCTTGCCTCATATCCTTTTATTTCTTAATAATTATATATTTTATCTTCGATAAACGAAGTATTTGTCTCATAAAAAGCCAAAAATATCCTACCGTTAAGGCAGAATACGGCACGTTATCTCGCAAAGATAGCCTAAAAGATACTTAAAATAGTGCAAGTACTTTGGAAAATTAACTAAATCAATCAGGGTATTCGTAGAAGTGTATGTTCTTAACAAGAAAGCTCAAACGAATGTTCAAATGCGGTTCAAGATTCTAATTTCCTCCAAAATCTTGCGTTAGGCGAGCAGAAGGGCCAGATGCAGTAGAAAAGGGATGAGGCATTACTCTCCCAGCACAGGATAAATAACGAAAGTTTCGACTCAAAATATTATGACGATGCCCAGAGGAATGCATCCAAACATTTAAGCACGCTTTGGCAAATTGTTTGTAAGTAAGCATGGGAATAGACTTATGAGTATCACAATCATAATAGCGATACTCATTGGTTTGTTTGCGTTCTACACAGTAGGCTTTCTCTGGATCTAAGATAAAATGCTCTTCGATGTTCTCCCCCATCGCCCGCATCTCACTAGCATAACGTTCGATTCTATTGACCATCGTTTGATGTTCAGTATCATAGGGGTTATCATGAGCAAAAAACTTCAATCGTACCATTGCTTCGGTATGCTGCACGGAGGCTTTGTATAAACCACCATGAAAAACTAATAGGGATAACCCTTGCTTTTGGCGTTCAAGGTTAGTCTGGTGAAACAGTGCGGCATCTAATAAGCGATAATCAGGATGGAGCACATCAATAGGTTGGTTTACCTCTGAAAGTTCAAAAAAATCTTCAGCCGAAAACTCGTAATAATTATTGGGTAGGTATACCAGACTTAAAAGGAGGGTAACTAGCAAACAAAATGTCTTCATCGGTCGTATTCTTAATCATTTTATACAAAACGAAATAGACAGGTAATTATGTTTTTGAAATCAAGAACTTATTTTATGAAATAAGACCAAGTGTTTGTTGCCTCCTCAGTCTTATTTCATCCCCATTCTATACTGCAACCGGAGCTTTTATAGCTGGATAGGGGTTATAATTTTCTAGTTTAAAATCATCAAACGTAAAGGAGAAAATGTCTTTTACGGCTGGATTAAGTGTCATGGTTGGTAATGCTCTTGGTTCACGAGCTAACTGCGTAGCTACCTGCTCAAAATGGTTTGAATAGATATGCGTATCGCCACCCGTCCAGATAAAGTCTCCTAGCTCAAAATCACAAACCTGAGCAACCATCATCGTTAATAAGGCATACGAAGCAATATTGAAGGGAACACCCAAAAAGACATCAGCACTGCGTTGATAAAGTTGACATGATAATTTATTATCTGCCACATAAAACTGAAATAAGGCATGACAAGGCATCAAGGCCATCTCTGAAAGCTCACCTACATTCCACGCACTAACAATAATTCTACGAGAATCAGGACTTTTTTTAAGGGTTTCTATCACCTCTTTCAACTGGTCAATCACTTGACCTGTTGGCGTTGCCCAACTTCTCCACTGTTTCCCATAAACAGGACCTAAATCACCGTTTTCATCAGCCCATTCGTTCCAAATAGAAACGCCATTATCCGTTAAATACTGAATATTTGTTTCACCTTTAATAAACCAAAGCAATTCGTGGACAATCGACTTTAAGTGTACCTTTTTGGTAGTCACCATCGGAAAGCCCTTTTGTAAATCAAATCGCATTTGATAACCAAAAACACTTTTTGTACCAGTCCCTGTACGATCCGTCTTTACGGTTCCATTGTCTAAAATATGTTGTAATAAATCGTGATA
>JALRIJ010000332.1 GCA_023255485.1 Flectobacillus sp. | reverse complement strand
TTCGTTGAAGCAGGTTTTGAATGGCGCGAGCCGGGCTGTTCAATGTGTTTAGCCATGAATGCAGACAAATTACAACCGGGTGAACACTGTGCATCGACTTCTAACCGTAACTTTGAAGGTCGTCAAGGTCCAGGTTCTCGTACCTTATTGGCTAGTCCATTAGTAGCGGCTGCTGCGGCGGTAACAGGGGTAGTAACCGATCCAAGAGAGCTATTATAACATCGGCTTTCAGCGGTCAGCAGTCAAACTATTAGATAGGGTCTGTTGACTTCTTTAATCGAAACTAATCGTATTTATTTTAACCGAGCCAATTGCTCAATGAGAGATTTTAGAAAGTATTTTGTTTGGGAACAAAGTCATAAATTGACGTTGACGATTTATGCTTTTACACGAAATTTCCCCAATGACGAGAAATTTGGATTGACCTCATAGATAAGAAGAGCTTGTTCATCGATTCCAACTAATATAGCGGAAGGATGTGGGAAGTTGAGTGAAAAAGATTTTGCACGATTTTTAGGTATTTCTTTTGGTTCTGCTTCTGAATTAGAATATTTAATGCTTTTAGTCAAAGATTTAGGCTACATAGCTGTTGATGATTATGAAGGTCTTCATCAAGAAATAGTTTCGATTAAAAAACAATTATATCATCTGATTAACAAAATAAACGCTGTTTAGGTGAAGTTATAGTGCTAGTGCTAAAAGCCGATAACTGAAAGCCGACAACAACCAAAAAACAATGGCATACGATAAATTCACTATATTAACGAGTTCTGCCGTTCCGATGCCAATCGAGAACGTAGATACTGACCAAATTATCCCAGCACGTTTCTTGAAAGCTACTAAACGTGAAGGCTTTGGCGATAACTTATTCCGTGACTGGCGTTACAACGGAGATGATACGCCTAAGCAAGATTTCGTCTTGAATAACCCAACTTATTCAGGTTCAATCTTAGTAGGTGGTCATAACTTCGGTTCAGGTTCTAGCCGTGAACACGCTGCTTGGGCTATCTATGACTACGGTTTCCGTTGTGTAGTTTCTAGCTTCTTTGCAGATATTTTCAAAGGTAATGCCTTGAATATCGGTATCTTACCCGTACAAGTGAGTCCAGAGTTTTTAGATAAAATCTTTACCGCTATCGAAGCAGATCCTAAAGCTGAATTGACAATCGACCTTCCTGCACAAACGATTACCATTGTGGCAACAGGTGAGTCTGAAAGCTTTGCAATCAATGGCTACAAGAAGCACAACATGTTGAACGGCTTTGACGACATTGATTACCTTCAAGCAATGAAAGCAGAAATCAACGAATTTGCAGAGAAAAGTCTTTATTAAGAAGTTGTGAATTGTGAGTTGTTAGTTAATGAGTAGCGAGTGATAAGCTGTGGACCATTTAAGAAGAGCAAATTGTCATACCTAATTGATAACTCATAATTCACAATTTGCTCATTCACAATTGAATATGCGACATATCGAAATAATGGATACGACACTCCGAGATGGTGAACAAACCAGTGGAGTGTCTTTTTCGGCTTCTGAAAAATTGACGATTGCTCAGTTGCTTTTACAAGAAGTGAAGGTTGACCGTATCGAAATTGCCTCGGCACGTGTGTCGGAAGGGGAGTTTCAAGCGGTTAAAAAAATTACCTCTTGGGCAAAAGAGCATGGTTACTTGGATAAGGTTGAGGTACTTACATTTGTCGATGGTGAAACGTCGGTCAACTGGATGCTAGATGCGGGTGCTAAGGTAATGAACCTCTTAACAAAAGGTTCATTGAATCACTTAACACACCAACTCAAAAAGACTCCCGAACAGCATTTTTCGGAAATTGCAGAGGTGATTGCGTTGGCAAATTCAAAGGGAATTGCGTGTAATGTCTATCTGGAAGATTGGAGTAATGGAATGCGTAATTCGCAAGAATATGTGTTGCAGTACTTAGACTTTTTGACGAAAGAACCGATTAAACGTGTCTTACTACCAGATACTTTGGGGGTTTTAACACCTAATGAAACCTTTGAGTTTATTAGTATTTTAACATCACGTTACCCCGATACGCACTTCGATTTCCATGCACATAACGACTATGATTTGGCGATTGCCAATGTCATGGAGGCTTTACGTGCGGGAGCTCATGGCTTACACTTAACGGTGAATGGTATGGGAGAACGTGCAGGAAATGCTCCTTTGGCAAGTGCTGTGGCGGTGATTAAGGATTTCCTTCCTGCAGCGTCGATTGCAGTGAATGAGAAAGTACTGTATTCGGTAAGTAAGTTGGTAGAAACGTTCTCTGGATTCAGAATTCCGGCAAATAAGCCTGTTGTGGGAGACAATGTGTTTACGCAAACGGCTGGAATTCATGCAGATGGAGATAATAAGAATAATCTGTATTTCAATGATTTAATGCCCGAACGCTTTGGTCGTGAACGCCAATATGCACTGGGTAAAACATCAGGGAAAGCCAATATCGAAAAGAATTTAAAGGAGTTGGGAATCGAGCTTTCAAATGAAGATTTGAAGAAAGTAACCCAACGAATTATCGAGCTTGGCGACAGAAAAGAAATGGTAACGAGAGAGGATTTGCCGTATATCATTTCGGATGTCTTGGATAGCGATGCCGTGGAAGAAAAAGTGGTGGTAGTGAACTATGTATTGACGCATTCTAAAAACTTAAAACCTTCTGCTACGCTTCAAGTACGCATAGGAGAGGAGTTGTTTGAAGAAAATGCTCAGGGCGATGGACAGTACGATGCTTTTATGAATGCGTTGCATAAGATTTATGACAAAAAAGGCTTGACGCTTCCGATGTTGAAAGACTATGCTGTTCGGATTCCTCCTGGGGGTAATTCGGATGCTCTTTGTGAAACCATCATCGTTTGGGATATTAATGGCAAAAATGTCAAAACACATGGGCTTGATTCTGACCAAACGGTTGCGGCGATTATTGCTACTCAAAAGATGTTGAATTTGATGTAAAGAAGGCAACGAGGCACGGAGGCAAAGAGTTTTTAGGCAATGAGTGTTTTAGGCTTGGAGGTAACTAGGCAAAGTGGCAAAGAGTTTCTTTTAGGCACAAAGACACGGAGCATTTAGTTTAGGCAACGAGTTTTTTTAGG
>JALRIJ010000331.1 GCA_023255485.1 Flectobacillus sp. | reverse complement strand
AAACGGTCAAGTCATGCTTACCAAATTTCTTGTGGTATGTCAATGTATTGGCAATGTTAGTCGTTAATTCGATTGGTCTTTCTTGTACCAATAACGACGTTCTCCCTGGTGTTCCTGCTGTACCGTAGTTAGCGGTTTCTGCTTCTTGGAAAAAGAAACCATCCGCTACGTTATAGTCTAAACCTACTGCAATACGGTATTTCAAGCCTTCAATTGGTTCGAACTCTCCGTAAACATTACCCAACATTTTCTTGTTGTTCACACGAGTTTCGTTGTATTTCGTATCGGTAGCCCACATGTAGTTTGAACCTGTTGCACCGTTACCACGAGTGGCCGCTGTTGACTGGTTATAATTTCCAGCAGCATCATAAGGTTGGTAGTATGGAGCGTTTAACATCGAGTTAAATGCCGCAAAGTTTCCGCCTTCTGACTGTACCAAACGATCGGTTGTCGTTAATAATAATGACTCACCAAAACGGAAATACTTCCCAACTTTAGCATCTACATTCGCTTTCAATGAATAACGCTCAAAACTTTGAGATCGCTCTACCCCGTCTTGTTTGTGATAACCTCCTGAAATATTGAAGTTTACATTTTTAGTACCTCCATTAATTGTGATATTATGGTTACGTACTTGTCCTGTTTGGAACATTGCATCTTGCCAGTTATATCTTGGCTGAGCACTGAACGAAGAAAAATCACGTCCTAATTCTTTCTGTAAAGCAATGTATTGAGGAACATCTAAGGTATTAATACGTTTGCTTTGTGGTACATATTGCACCCCTACATAGCCGTCATACGTTGCCGACGTTCTTCCGTCTTTCCCTCTTTTTGTCGTTACAATAATTACTCCGTTGGCTGCTCTTGCCCCATAAATAGCGGCAGCAGAAGCATCCTTCAAAATGTCCATCGACTCAATATCACTTGGGTTAATACCTGCCAAAGGGTTCGACTCTGAATACGAAGCCGTGTTTACCGAAATATTACTTGTTTGTACAATTGGCACACCGTCAATAACCCATAATGGTTGGTTATTTCCTGTTGTACCTACCCCTCTGATACGCACATCAATGGGTGCACCTGGGTCACCACTTCTGTTTGAAATATGCACACCCGACATACGACCTGCCAAAATCTGATCAGGGTTGGTATATGGACGGCTCGTAATGTCCTTACTGATAACTGAACCTACCGCACCTGTTAAATCTACTTTACGCTGTGTTCCGTAACCCACAACTACAACCTCATCCAATGCTTTTGAATCGGGTACGAGTTGGACATTCACTTGCGACTGACCGCCTACTGTAATTTCACGACTCTGGTATCCTGTGTAGGTAAATAGCAAGATTGCATTGCTATTGGGTACTACCAACGAATAATTTCCAGACACATCTGTACTAACCCCTTTGCTAGTACCCTTGATGAGAATCGAAACCCCAGGAAGTGGCTCTCCATTCTCGTCTGTCACTTTTCCTGAAACTTTCTGATCAACAACCGAAAGGGTTATTGCATTCGCTCCAACACGATGGGCAGAAAGGTTCATTACGCTCATTACGAAAAGTAACAGCAGTAATTTCTGTGTAATTTTTGCATTCATAGAATCGTTGTTTTTACTTAAAAAATTAATAATTCTTTAAAAACCTCACTAGAAGTACCTGCATTGAAAAAATCAAAAAACAATCTATTCTATACTATACTATTCTAGTTAAATTTCGACAAAGATATAAAAAATATTAATTATCAATGTTTTTATTTAATATTTTTCTAAAAACAACCTAATGAATATCGTTATACTCCTGTATTGGAGGTTTTTATTTGAGAAGAGGTCTATCGTTAAGTCAATGAATGGTAGCCGTTTATTGATTTTCTAAAATTGACATAAAACAAAAAAGGCAGCCACAGGAAAACCCATGACTGCCTTTCAGACAAAAAAATTAATTATTAGTTATACCCTTTATTCTGTGTGTATAGACCTGCTTTTACATCAATTTCAGACTGTGGAATCGCATAAATGATGTAGTTTTTATCAAATGCTTTCATTTGTTTTAACACATCTTCCGCAGCAATCCACGTTGGTATTACGGTAGTTACTAAGCCCGAACGAACTAAGTCATTCCAACGAAGTCCTTCACCAGCAAATTCTTTACGACGTTCTTCCATTAATTGATTAAGTGTCAAGCTTGTAATCGCTGATAAACCTGCTCTTTTACGAACGTTGTTTACAATCGTAATGGCTTCGTCAGTTGTACCGCCTCCGCCTTTTAAGATACATTCCGCTTTCATCATCAATACATCGGTATAACGCATCACGATAAAGTTGATAGGCCAGTCGGTACGGCTCTTTCCATATTTCGAGATGTCGATGTATTTTTTATAAAACGAACGTGTTTCTTGAGCTCCGTTAGCCGTGTAACCTGTCTGAATACCAAATGTTCTACGAGCATCGGATGTACCATAAGAAGTCAACAAGTCGTTAGAAATTGGACGAATTGTTAAGGTTTGTGTTGGTAAACCATTCGACGTAAAGTAGGTATCTGGTGCTAAAGTAACTGGGAATGTACCACCCAATCCGATACCTCCACTGATGTATTGTACGTCAAAAATAACCTCTGCGTTGTTCTCATTCGTATAAGAGAAAATGCTTGGGTAAGTTGCTAACATCGAATATTTACCACTAGCAATTACTTCGTTCAATAGCGTTAACGCTTGTGACCATTCGTTTAAGCCTAGTCCTGGCCCTTCGATGTCATAAGTAGGTCCCGAACGAGTCATATATACTAAAGCCAATAATGATTTTGCTGCATTGTTGGTAGCACGTCCAACCTGAGCAGTAGCATAAGAAGCAGGCAAGTTTTGTGCAGCAAACTGTAAATCAGAAATAATCAATTTATAGACATCCGCCACAGCACTTCTTGGAATATTCATTGCTTCGCTCTGCGAAACCACTTGGTCAATCAAAGGCACTTTACCAAAAGTACGTACAAGGTCGAAATAATAGAATGCTCTCAAATACTTCGCTTCAGCTTCAAAACGAGTTTTTAAGCTTGCATCTGTAATAACCGTTCCGTTTTTAGCCAACTGTTCTAATACGGTATTGGCATTAAAAATACCGTTGTAGTT
>JALRIJ010000330.1 GCA_023255485.1 Flectobacillus sp. | reverse complement strand
CACCAACCAGCATCAAATCCTGCCAGCCGTCGTTATTGTAATCTGTCCAAAGAGCCGACGAAACCATCCCGATTCGGGCAAGTGAGGGAGCAACCGACAAGGTAACATCGGTAAATTTAGGAAGCCCCAAGCGACTGTCGTTTCTGAGCAAATAACTCCGTGGAGCTTTTGGGTATTCGTTCGGACTCACTCGTCCACCAACAAATACATCCAAATCACCATCACGGTCAAAATCCGTAGCCACTACCGCAGAAGCACTCGTTTGAATACTTGGAATGGCATTACTTTTTGTAAAATGCCCTTTCCCATCGTTGATAAAAAAGCGGTGTTGATATGCACTAATGGCTGTTTCTTTGTCCAATACGCCTCCGCTGGCAAGGTATAAATCTTGGTCACCGTCTTGATCGGAATCGAAAAATAAGATACCCATATCGTCGCTTAAATTAGGACTATCTATCGTTTCTTGAGAAAAAGAACCGTTGTTTTTTTGAATAAACAATCCTCCTTTTGAACCTGCTCCCGCTCCTACAAAAAAGTCTTCCAGCCCGTCCCCATTCACGTCAGCAACGGCAATGGCAGGCCCACTTTTTGAGTGCGTATGAGGCAATAAGGCCTGTGTATGAAAATCCACAAAAAGGTCTTCTTCATGCTTGAACTGAATACCCGTCCCTTGACTCGCTTCTACAAAAAAGGAATTTTTCGGTTCTTCTTGCCTTTGTATGGTAGTTGACGAGGCGTTCGACTGCACTAAAGTCAGTACTTGGTTAGCTTTAGGATTTCGGATTACTTGCGTTTTGCCGTCTGGCCACATCACTTTAAGGCTATCAATCGCCTTTGAAGTCAATCCAAAATGAAGAAAAGGTTCAACCGTTGAAAGGTATCCTCTGAAAGGAGAAAAATAATTGTACTGCATTTGACCTTGTTGCCAAATCCAGACCTTCGCTCCTAGTCCCTCTTTATTTCCGTCATTTCCTTTAAAGCCAATGCGTAACCAAGCATTTTCAGGATTAATACGGTTCAACTGATTTTCTTGAATCGTCGAGACTTCATCTAAATTATTAAATACTAAATCTAAATCGCCGTCATTATCCAAATCGCCATAAGCTGCCCCGTTGGAATAAGAAGGCGTATCAAAACCCCAATCTTCCGAAACATCTTTGAAGGTCAGGTTTCGTTGGTTTTTGAATAAATAATTATGTAAATGAATACCCGGAAATTTCTTTAATTCCTCCAAACGGTCATGCCTGTTTGCTTCAGGCGTACCCATAAACAGCGTTTGCTTTCCGTACATAATGAAGTCCAAATTGGTTACGTCCTCTCGATAACCGTTGGCAATCATCAAATCTTTCCAGCCATCGTTATCATAATCGGCAAACAAAGGAGCCCAACTCCATTCGGTTGCATGAACGCCCGCCAGTTGCCCAATTTCGCTAAAAGAAATCCCTTTTTCGCCATTTTGAGCCAGTCCATTGTTCAATTGAAGGGTATTCCGAACGTATTGAGGTTCGTAACCCAATTTTATATTTTGTTGAAATTCTTCGTAAGTATTGCCCATCATGGTCAATTTCCAACGGCTATTATCGGGTGGCAACATATCCACCACTGCAATATCTTGGTAGCCGTCGTTATTAATATCTGCGACATCGTTCCCCATTCCGTTATAGGTTTGGTGATGTAGTAAGTTTCCTGCTTCGTTCTTAAAGCCTGTGTGCTTGCCCTTGTCGTCGTGTTGGTTGATATAGACAAGATCATTCGTTAAAAAATCGTTAGAAATATAGAGGTCGGGGTAATTGTCGTTGTTGAGGTCACAAACAGAAATCCCCAAGCCAAAGCCTTCAATACGAATGCCTTCTTCGTACGAAACATTGGTAAATTTCAGTTCATTAAGGGCTAATGCTTGTCCTGTTTTGGGTAGTGGACTATCATTTCTGTACAGTTTACCCGTTGTTGGCGACTGTCCATCGGTTTGTTTAGGTCTTGAATTATTACGGTTATAATTCACAAAAGAGTTTCTCAATAAATACATATCAAGATCTCCATCTTTATCGTAGTCAAAAAAGGTAGTCTGAATATCGTAGCCATCGTCGTCTAGTTTTAGTTCGGCAGCTACTTCTTTAAAGGTATTGTCACCATTATTGATAAAGAACAGGTTTTTCATGGCGGCTACGGGCGTATTACGGCTACCTGCTTTACAGACATAAAAATCCTTGAATCCGTCTTGGTTAATATCAACAACCGAAACGCCAAAAGCCCACCCTTCAGTTTTTACGCCTGCTTGTTGGGTAATATCTTCAAAATGTAAATTCCCCTTATTGAGGTACAAACGGCTAGAAACCATATTTCCTGCAAAGAAAATATCAAGGAGCCCGTCGTTATTGATGTCTGCTAAAGCAACGCCTGCTCCATTGAACATATATTCAAATTCGAGGACAGTCAGGGAATCTGTATAGTTAAGCTGATTGACAAAATCTATACCCGACTCCGTTGAACTCAGTTGTTTAAACAAGGGCTTTTGTTGGTTGAAATGACAAGCGGTCATTCCCAAAAGGCTTACAAAAAGTAGTATTGTTTGGTATATTTTTGACATTTCTCTTTGCTGAATTAAGTACCCCAACTTAGTTAACCACATAGAAACAGTAGGAAACATAGTTTTGTTATAATCTGGTAATCAATTACTTATTCGTGGTATATTCTTGTACGATCCTTAAAATAAATGAGTCTTACTACTTGATTTAAAAATAACAGGTAAAATAAAATTCTACCTGTTACTGAATATTCTTTATCCAATCTTAAAATGTAAATTAAATAAGTTGTGGTTCAAAAGACCAACGAGTTAAAACTCGTTGTAAATAGTGATTTTGAATGTTAAATTTTGAATTTAATACACTAAATACTAAACCTTTATACAAATCTATGTCTGAAATATTGTTGTATAACGAATGTGTTTAATCCAAAATTTAACATTCAACATTTATCATTATTCCTTAATACCCAGCATTTTGTTTTAAGACCCCACCAGTTCTGTTGATTTCTGATTGAGGGAAAGGGAATACACTGTATTTGTCATTCCATTTCGCACCAAACACTTCTTGTCCGATTCCCCAACGAGTAATATCAAACCAACGGT
>JALRIJ010000032.1 GCA_023255485.1 Flectobacillus sp. | reverse complement strand
TGGCAACAAGCATTTCAACCATTTTTCTAATGGCATCTGGATGTAAGGCTGTTTCGGGTTCGTCCATAAATAGCACCGTGCCTTTACCTAATTGTCTATTGTTTATCAAAGTAGTTAAAATGCCAATTTTTTTGATGCCTTCTGCTGTTTGTTGCATCGAAAATTGTTGATTCCCTTTTTTGAAAATAAAAGGCTGTTCTTGTTGCCCTGTTTGCTCTATTTTTCCTTCAAATAAATCTTCCAAGACTTTATTTACGGTACTTAATTCGGTGGCTACTCGTCCTTTTGTAGTTTCTAAACGCAGTGCTTTTATTAAATCAAAATAGGTGTCATCAAACCCTTTTCCATAGTGTAATTCTCTAATGCTACTAATGTCGTTAAATGCAGTTAGTACCTCTTTTGCAGGAACAAATAAGGCATTGATAGTACCATCAGGAATGGCATTACTGGGTTCTAAACAGGTGGTAATAGTAGATTCCGTTCTACTACCAAAGGCAAAGTAAATGTCTTGGGTGTATTTATTTTGGTTGGTAATACTTATCGTTACGTCCAACTTATCATCGCTCCCTTTTTGTACTAAATCTCCCAATTGTTTGCGAGGCATAAAAACATCAATGAGCTTTTCTGCTAGTTCTCTTTTGAAAGACACGTCCCCATGTTTTTTCTTTAAGCTATAAATTTCTAGGGATTTTACGGTGCTGTATAAGAGTTTTAGGATTCCTGTTTTTCCAGTATCATTTTTTCCAATGATGATATTAATAGGTGGAATGTCTTCCAGGCTCAAAGAGGAATGAGCCATAAAGTTTTTTATCTTAATCGACTTGATCATTTCTTCGTTCGTTAATCAATATAATTCCTTGTTTTACACAAAGATAATTTAAAAAATAAAATAACCGTTTTCGTGCTAAAATAGCTTAAACAAACTAGGCTATTTCAAAATAAAGAAGTTTATCTTGAAATAGCCTAGTTCTATTGACTCATAAAAAAGAAAGAAATTAGATTTCTTCCATGCTCACGATTGCTCCAAGATGTTTCCAGAAACTTGGATATGATTTTACTACAACGTCTGGTTCTTCGATAATCACGTCGCCGATTAATGCCAATGGAGCAAATGCCATGGCCATGCGGTGGTCGTCGTATGTATGAATTTGTGGTGTGTTTAACGAGAAGTTGCTCGATAACAAGTACTTATGGTTTGTCTCGATTTCTTCTAATTTACCGCCAAATTTGATTAGTTCGTTTTGTAAAGCAACTACACGGTCGGTTTCTTTTACTTTCAAGGACTCAATTCCTGTTAAGGTCAACGGAATGTTTTTAGCTGTTGCTACGACACAAATCGTTTGAGCAAGGTCTGGGCAGTTGGTAAAATCCCACTCAAGTGAAGCTGCTGCTGGAATTTTCGTTAGCTTAAATCCACGTCCTGTATATTCCGATTTTACGCCTAAGTGACTCATGATGTCCGTTACGACTGAATCTCCTTGAAGGGAGTTTTCTTTTAAGCCCAATAATTCTAATTCAGCATCTTCGTTTTCAGACAAAGCCACTACCGAGAACCAGTAACTAGCTCCTGACCAGTCCGATTCAATAGCATACGGAATAGCTGTGTATTGTTGTGGTGTTACCGAAATCGTAAGCGTGTCCCAATTCGCATCTACCGATACGCCAAATGCTTCCATTTGTTTAAGGGTCATTTCGATATACGGTTTAGAGCCCAATTCCCCTGTAATTTCTAATACTAAACCTTCTGGAAGCAACGGAGCAACCATCAATAAAGCCGAAATATATTGAGAACTCACGTCGCCTCTGATTTGGATTTTGTTGTTTCCAGCAAAATTAAATCCTTTCAGATTGAGTGGAGGATAGCCTTCGTTTTTCACATATTCGATGTCTGCACCTAACGCACGTAAGGCATCTACCAAAATTCCGATAGGGCGGTCGCACATACGAGGAGTACCTGTCATGGTTTTTTGTTGACCCGTTACGGCAAAGTAAGCTGTCAAGAAACGCATCGTTGTACCTGCGTCAATAACGTCAGCAATGGCATCGTCAGAAGCTAACAGACGCATCATCGTTTGTGTATCACGAGCTTCGGCAAGGTTCGATAAGTTATCTGTTCCTTTCGCTAATGCGTTGATAATTAAAGCACGATTTGACTCCGATTTAGAAGAAGGAAGGGCGATTTCCGTTTGGAACGATTGTTCAACTTTATGTAATAATAGCTTTTTCAATGTATTGGATTGCTTGTTTCTTTGTTCGATACTGTCGGGGATAGCAGACAGTCTTACAAAATTAATCCATCCTTAGAAGCTTTCATATAGATTTCATGGTTTTGTTCACTTTTATCAACTTGATGAAGTGATTTGGGCCAACTCGATAGGAGGGGTGATTGAGCCGATAACTAAGCAAATGAACAGGGATTAATAGAGCTGTGATGGCTAAAAATGAAGAATTAACGTGCACAGGACGGCTTGTGGTTGCTTGGTTGAGTACGTCGATAAGGGTAAACATGGCTGCTCCTCCCAAAAATTTATCAGAACTACTCAACACGGGAATATGCCGTTTGGGGTAGTAGATTCTTGCCACTTCATTAAATAGCACCGTTGTCTTGAGCTCCGTACCATTTTCGATGAAAGAAAAAGAGGTGTCGGAAAGGGCAACGATTGTTTCATGGTGAACAAGTCCATCTTTATGCCATTTAAATTTAATTTTGCCCCCTACAGGGAATCCGACTTTTGAAGGATAACCTCTATGATTAAGGATTATATATTCGGTACTAGTTTGGGCTGAAAGCCTTGTCACACCAGCTAGGAGTAGTATTAAAAAGAAAAGTATTTTCATTCTAGTTCATGAAAAGCAATGGTATCAGACTCGTTTTCTAAAGATGGAACTTGCTTGATGTCGCTAGGGATAGATAAAAAGCGGCATCTATTTTGGTAAAGTTCTAACAATTTTTCGAGTTTCCATGACTTTGTATCCAAGCTTTTTAAGGGTATTTCTTGAATGCGTCCGTTGTTGATAAAAACGAGCTTTTCTACGTATTCTTCTTTTTTAATTTCAGAACGAATGGTTAATCCATGTACTCCTGCCCAAGAGACAAAAGGTTGACCAATCACTTGAATCCCTTTATTGCTTAAAATAAGAGCGGGTTTGGGGCGTAGATACTGAAAATATTTGATGGCAAGAAAGGTGGATAGGCCTAAGAATAGAAATCCTGTAGCCCATTCTGCTCGAACGAAAAAGAAAATAACGTAGAGCAACGAACCCAAACTACCAATCATCAACAACATATTTTCAGTAGGTTGCGACTGGATAATGGTAATTTCAGGTACATTGGGGTCATCCTGAAAGCTATTTTCTATTTCTTCAAACATAATTTTAGATGTTGGATTTTGAATGTTGTATTTTGGATTAACGCTTTACGAACAATTCTGAATTAGTAGCTCTATATGCAGCTTCATCCACCATTCAAAATCCACCATTCAACATTTATTAGTTCAGTCTTGGATCGGTTGGATAGTTGGCGATTACTTTGAAATCTCCTCCCATTGTTTTTAAGATACTTCGCCAAAATTGGTCGATAGGCGTATTAAAGACAACCTCTGACGAAGTTGGAGAAACAATCCACGAATCTTGTTGAATTTCATTATCAAGCTGACCTTCTTCCCAGCCCGAATAGCCAATAAAACAACGAATATCATCTGGACTTAGTACACTACTGTTCAATAAGCGTTTGATTTGTTCAAAATCACCTCCCCAAGTCAGCCCATTCATGAGTTCTACACCTCCATCAATAAGATCGGGTCTACGGTGGAAATAGTGGAGTGTGTTATGTTGTACGGGGCCACCAATGAATAGCGGAACATCAGGATAGATATTATCATCTAGGACATCATCTAGTTTTAAATTAGCACTTTGATTTAACACAAGTCCAAATGAACCATATCCCGCTTCATGTTCACACACCAAAACTACACTTCGCTCGAAGTTGGGGTCACCCAAAAACGGCTCGGAGATAAGTAGCATTCCTTTCGTTATTGTTCTGTTCTTCATGCACCCGTTGAGATTAATAGGTTGTTATTGAAATTCTACTTTCTTCTGGTTAATTCTAGCTAAAATTACCTAGGTTTGCAGGCTAGAACCATTTTAAAGTATATTCTATTACTAAAAATACAATGCAAGTGTCAGAACTCCAACAAATTTATTTATCACTTGGGGCAAATTTAGGAAACCGAGAAGCGAATCTCCAGCAAGCTATTGAGCTAATCAAAGAAAGGTTAGGAGAGGTGATAGCTATTTCCTCTTTTATCGAAACGGCTGCTTGGGGTAAAACTGATCAACCCGATTTTCTTAACTTAGCTCTTCTAGTAGCAACGAATTATTCCCCTTTAAAGGCTCTTACTATCATTCAAGAGATTGAACATCAGTTAGGTAGAGAACGAAAAGAAAAGTGGGGGGCTCGATTAATTGATATTGATATCATCTTTTGGGATAACCAAGTTATTTCAGAAGTACAGTTAACGGTTCCTCATCCTCTCATGCACGAGCGAACTTTTGTGTTAATCCCAATGGCAGAAATTGCTCCAGAAATGGAACATCCTGTATTGAAGAGAAAAATGAAAGAATTATTAGAAAGTCTAGAAAAGCAAGAAGCGACAAAATCCTAGCGGATGATTTGTCGCTTCTTGAGTGATCATGCATTTACTTCTACCTATAGGTTTTCAGATACTTTTGATTTATCCATGGTAGCCATTGTCCCAAACACATAATCCCACAAAGGAGACGATACGCCAAATACGGCATTCCCGTCTTTATAGTGATGTACAGCGTGGTTAATCCATAATTGCTTTAAGAAGTTTTTGGGTGGAGCATACGCATGTACAGCATAATGCACCAATAAATAGCTAGCATATCCCCAAATGAACCCAGGGAAAAACGCATACGCTGCTTCGCCTAGTAAGAAGAACATAAAAGCAAAAAGGCTAGATGCTACAATGATTGCTAATAGCGGAGGCATTGCCAAACGAGTCTTATCTTTAGGATATTCGTGGTGCACGCCATGGGCTACATATTGAAACTTTGCTCTTGCTTCTGTAGTGGGTTCGATGTGATATACACTACGGTGTACCCAGTACTCAATGAAGGTAAAGGTAATGGCTCCACCTAAAAATAATCCAGCAATGTTAAGATTTGACATGGCTGTATAAGTGAAGGCATACCAGCCCAATATTGCTCCTGTAATAAAGAAAAGCGATACAGGAATGGCAATGTGGGTACGAGATAATTTCTCCAAAATTGGATTTTCAAACAACTGTTTAGTTCCGTTGTTTTTGGGTCTCATTTTTTGTTTTGTAGCTTCCATATTATTATCTGTCTGATGAAATTGCTATTGGTTTGTTACCGATGGTTGGCGGTATAAACAGCAAAATAGATTCAATGATAAATTGTACTATTAAAATAAAATAACTTGATAAGTGTATTTTTTGTTGTGTTTTAACAGCAAAGATACAAAAAAATAGAAATGCTTATTAGAATAGTACTATGATTTTTATCACAAGAACATAAGGCATTACTTATATTTTTACTTCTACAAGAGAATCTTCGACGTTCTTTTTAGGCTTAATAATCAACCGCAAAGATTGGTCGTAAGTGACGTAATTCCAGACCCAATTGATGAAAATTAATAGTCTATTTTTTACGCCAACAATAGACATAAGGTGAACAAACATCCAAGTGAGCCAAGCAAAAAAGCCTTGAAAATGCCAGAATGGTAAATCTACCACAGCTAGGTTTCGTCCAACTGTTGCCATGGAGCCCAAGTCATTATAAGTAAAGTCTTTGAGTGGATTTCCACGGAGTAAATTACGCAAGTTCTCGGCCAGTAATTTACCTTGTTGAATGGCTGGTTGTGCTAGTTGTGGATGCCCGTTTGGAAAGGCTGCTTCGCTCATTAACGCTACATCACCAATGGCAAAAATATTGGAATATCCTTCTACCTGATTTTGTCGATTGACCTTTAATCTTCCTCCTCTACCTAATACTTCTGTTTGTAACCCTTCGATAAAATTAGCTTTAACACCTGCCGCCCATACGAGGTTATCTGCCTTCAGTTGCGTGCCATTCGAAAGACTCACAAATTTCCCGTCAAAGTCTGTTACTCGAGTATTTAGCATCACTTGTACACCTAATTGCTCTAAATATTCTTTTGATTTTAGTTGAGCGTTGACAGACATTGGTCCCAATAGTTCTGCCCCTGATTCAACAATATAGACTTGCATTAAGTTGAAATCGAGCTCAGGGTAGTCCTTGGGTAAGACCATTCGCTTCATTTCCGCCAATGTTCCCGAGACTTCAACGCCAGTAGGGCCTCCGCCCACAACCACCACACTTAATAGTGCCTGCTGTTCTTCTAAGGAGTCTGCCACTAAGGCTTTTTCGAAATTTTCTAGCAATCGGTTGCGGAGGGCAATGGCTTCCGAAACCGATTTCATAGGAAGGGCTTTCGCTTGAATATTTTTTTGTCCGAAAAAATTGGTATCCGCCCCAATTCCTAACACTAAATAGTCGTATTCAATAACACCTAAACTCGTCTCAATGTAATTGCTTTCGCTAACGATTTTACTTACCTCGGCAATACGGACATGTACATTTTTATAGTGATGAAACGCTAACCGTAGTGGAAATGAAATAGCCGACGACTCTAAGCCTGCTGTTGCAACCTGATAAAATAAGGGTTGAAATTGGTGATAATTGTTTCTGTCAATTAACACCACTTGGAAGTCGTCGTTGAGTTTTAGGGCTTGAGCAAGCTTTAAGCCTCCGAAGCCAGCTCCAATAATTACTACTCGCTTTTGATTAGTTTTAGGAATATTAGGCGACATATTTTTTTTGTTTAAGAAAACCAACTAAGGTGGTGATTGCTTCGTTAAGTAGCATCGTAAAATTACTTACAAAGCAGTTAATCCCGCTAGACTTTTGTTACGAACGGCTTCATAGTAGTTTTCATACATTGGAAGGATGGTCGTAATATCAAATTCTTTTGCTCTATTCAAGGCATTTTTCTTGAAAGTTGCCAAACGCTCGTCACTTTCTAAAATATGAACGGCATTGTTCGCCATATCCTCTACATCACCAATTTCACTGACATAGCCCGTTACACCGTTGATATTTACTTCTGGAATACCACCCGCATTGGACGAAATGATAGGCACTTCACAAGCCATTGCTTCCAGAGCAGCCAGTCCGAAGCTTTCTTTTTCAGAAACTAGTAAAAATAAATCCGCTAAAGACAAAACTTCTTCGATAACATCCAGTTTACCCAAGAAGCGTACATCATTTTGTACGCCTAGTTCACGACAAAGCATTTCGATAGAGGTACGTTCTGGCCCGTCTCCCACAAGTAATAACTTTGATGGAATACGTTGGTTCACTAGATGGAATACTTTGACGACATCTTCAATTCGCTTTACTTTACGGAAATTGGAAGTGTGCATTAATAGTTTCTCTCCATTTGGGCAAATCGCAATTTTAAAGTGGTCTTTGGGAAGTTTTTTGAAGCGGTCTAAATCAATGAAGTTAGGAATAACAGCAATCTCATTCTGAATATCAAATTCATTATAGGTATCATTGCGAAGACTTTCAGAAACGGCAGTTACACCGTCCGATGCATTAATAGAGAACGTTACGACAGGTTCAAATGAAGGGTCTTTTCCCACGAGCGTAATGTCTGTACCATGTAATGTGGTGATAAAAGGTACATGAATCCCTTTCGATTTTAGTATTTGCTTTGCCAAAAATGCAGCTGAGGCATGTGGAATGGCATAATGAACGTGTAATAAGTCTAACTTTTCATGCGAAACAACATCCACTATTTTACTAGCCAAAGCAGATTCGTATGGAAGGTATTGAAAAAGGGGATAGCTAGAAACGCTTACTTCGTGATAAAAAATATTTTCATTAAAGAAGTCTAACCGAGAAGGTTGGCTATAGGTAATAAAATGAACCTCGTGTCCAACTTTAGCGAGGGCTTTTCCTAATTCGGTGGCAACAACGCCACTACCGCCATAGGTCGGATAACATACTATTCCAATTTTCATTTGCTTGTCTTTGCTCGTTTTGATATGTTTTCGTTGTTTTTATGTCTTAAAATAAAGGGGCTTTTCCCATACTAGAAACAATTGACTGATACGTACTTACAGAAGCGTCTGTTCGGTCTGCTACAGTAACAACAAACAAAGTTGTAAAAAATATCCATCTTTTTAAATATTTGTTTCATAATGCTCATAAAACAGATAAATTTGACACACCGTTAACACAAACGATTCCTACTCTTGAACCCATGAAAGCGTCCCATTCTATTACCTTTTCCCAGTTTGTAGCGAGCCTATTTCGCTTAATTCGTTATCCTAACTTGCTCATTATCATCTTTACTCAATACTTTACTCGAGTGTTTTTGATACACGATAAATCTTTCCGTTGGCGTGATTTTTGGGAACTCATTACGGAAAAAAATCTAGCACTAATCAGTCTATCAACCGTTTTAATTGCGGCAGCAGGTTATATCATTAATGATTATTATGACATAAAAATTGACTTAGTAAATAAACCGCAACGGGTAATTATTGGGCGATATATCAAGCGAAGATGGGCTTTATTGATGAATCAAGGTTTTAATATTTTGGGTGTATTACTGGGCTTCTGTGTTAGTAAGCACGTAGGGTTGGTCACATTTTTAGCCACTTTTTCACTGTGGATTTACTCTAATAAACTGAAACGCTTGGCGTTTTGGGGTAATTTTATGGTAGCTATTATGACAGCTTTTTCCCTACTCATCCTAGCCGTCTATTACCCAGGGCATCAGCGAGAGGTTTGGATTTATGCCACATTTTCGTTTTTCATTACCCTGATTCGAGAAATTATTAAAGATATGGAGGATGTAAAAGGGGATGCTAAACATGGTTGCAAAACCTTACCTATTATCTGGGGAATTGCCCAAACCAAAAACTTAATGTATGGCTTGATTGTCGTTTTTGTATTGGCTCTTTTTATGTTGGCAACACAATTACCTGATAGACAAATTTTATATGTTTTTACGGGGCTTTTGTTTCCCGTTGTCTTTTTGACGTATAAACTCATTTATGCCGATAAACCGAGTGATTTTGCTTTTCTGAGTACTGCTTGTAAAATTATTATGTTAATCGGTGTGTTGAGTATGTTATTTGTATAATGATTATCCATAAAAAAAGCCTGCTCTTCGTTTTGAGGAGCAGGCTTTTTTATGGACAATCATTACTTATGAGTTGGCACGTTGCATTTGTTTAGCAAACATCGCTTCGTACTTACTTGCTTCTGGTAATTTATTGTCTTTTAAGCTATTGACAATTAACTGCATTTCATAAAGAGCCGTCTGAATTGCTCGTGTATTACCACCTCTTTTATTTTCAAGATAGAAATCAAGGGCTTTATCGTTACGAGTCATCATGGTTTCTGCAATTTGTAAAGCTGTTTTCTTATCACCTGCTGCCAAGTATAGCGAAACATAATTTGCTGATAATTGGTCGTAAGGGATTGTTTTATCAGGCATTACCTTCATGCTATAGTCTAAGGCTGCTTTTGCTTTTGCCTTATTACCTTCACGAATCAACTGGTCTGCTAAACGGATAAAGCTTAAACGAGCGGTTACGATAGGAACTTCTAAGTAAAAGTCTGAATGATAATACGTGTTCGGATTATCTAAATCACGCCATGCCATTTTGGTGGTCATGTTTTTGTACATCAAATCCGAATTAACAAAACCTTCTTTTGCTTCTGGCACTTTGAACGGCATCAAACGGTACGCATATCCTTCCATTTGCATGAATTCTTTCATGTTCAAATAGCTACTTCCCGACAACGTTGTTGCAAAGTAAATAGGGCGTTTCCAACCTGTTGCAGCATTTTGAGCAATAATGTCAAGCTGAATTAACTCTGGTTTCATTAAGCCATTTTTACCCACATTCCAAGAAATTTGATCCGTTAAGAAGGCTTCAAATTCTTTAGCCACAATACCACTTTTCTTCACTTCATCTACATTGATAGGCAATACCATTGTTTCAGAAGGTACGCTGTTAATCATGGTTCCATCTTGTAGAGGTACTTTGATAGCATCGTTGTTATCTTTTACCAACTTCATATATTCTTGTAAGTTGATACCTGCTTTTACGTTCGGGTTTTCGTAGAATAACAATTGGTCGTTAACACCTTCCAACAGGTTGTCTTTCGGAATAGAGATTGGTAAAGGCTGAGATTCGTAAGTCTTACGTTTCATTTGCTCAATATACCAGTCTGTTCCCAATAGAGATAGGTTACACACACGCACGTCTGTACGGAAACCTTCTACTTCTTGTACATACCAAAGCGGGAAGGTATCGTTATCTCCACCTGTGAACAAGATAGCGTTTGGAGCACACGAGTTCAATAAGTTTTTGGCAAAGTCAACTTGGTGATAACGGTGATTACGGTCGTGGTCATCCCAGTTTTGTTGAATCAAGATTACAGGAACAACCGCCGAAACTACTGTTGCCGCAATACCTGCTGTAGAAAGATTCTTCAAGGCTAGATTGAACCATTCTGCCAATTGCATTACTCCTAAGCCAATCCAAAGACCAAAGAAATAGAACGAACCTACATAGATATAATCACGTTCACGTGGTTCAACAGGAGGGGAGTTCAAATAAACTACCAAGGCCAAACCTGTCAATAAGAACATCAATACCGTAATTAAGAAGTCTTTTTCGTTTTTGCGGTACAATAAGAAGAAGCCTAGTAACCCTAAAATCAACGGTAAATAATAGTAGTTGTTACGAGCTTTGTTATGAGCTAGAGCATCAGGCAATTGTCCTTTGTAAGAATAGTCAATAACTCCTGCATCTTGCACATCGCTTTCACGACCAACAAAGTTCCACAACAAGTAACGCATATACATGTGTCCCATTTGACGAGTAAACATGAAGCGAAGGTTGTCGCCAAACGTTGGTTTTTCGCCAGGAGCAAGCCCTAAATATTCTTCATATAACTGAACGTGGTTAGGCTGGCTACTATATACACGAGGTAATAACATCTGGCCATCTTTCGAGTAAATTACCTTTTGCTTATGGTCATATACTTCGTATTTACCATCTTTCATTTTGTAAACAGGAGCACCCTTTTCAACGCTTTCAACTTGAGCTACATACGTTGGGCCATAAAGTAACGAGCGTTCTCCATACTGTTCACGTTTCAAATACTTTAAGTAATTTAAGATATTACTTGGGTCATTTTCGTTGATTGGCGGATTATAAGTCGAGCGAATCATCGCTACGTTATAAGACATATAACCGATTAAGATAAACACCAAAGCCAATAACGACACGTTTAAGGTAACTTTCTCTTTTTTGATAGAGTACAAAATTCCATAAACAATTGCTCCAAGGAATAAGATTAAGAACACAATAACACCTGTTCCATAACCTAGCCCGAAGGTATTGACAAACAATAACTCAAATTGGAATGCCATAGATGGAATTCCTGGAATTACTCCTGAGTTGATAATTCCTAGAATCACTAAACCTGCAAATAGAGCGATGAAACCTCCTTTATAAGTAGGGTTAGGATATTTTTTGAAATAATACAATAAGGCTAATGCAGGAACAGTCACCAAGTTCAATAAGTGAATACCGATTGAGAGCCCTACGATATAAGCGATTAAAATCAACCAACGGTTTGCTTCAGCTTCGTTCTCAACAACTTCCCATTTTAAGGCAGCCCAAACTACTAAGGCTGTAAATAGAGAAGACATGGCATATACTTCGGCTTCTACAGCAGAGAACCAGAAGGTATCCGTGAAAGCATATGCTAATGAACCTACCACCCCAGCACCTAAGAGGGTAATGGCTTCGCCCATGCTTAATTCAGAAAATTGTTTTTTATAGATTTTACGACCAATCAATACGATTGTCCAGTGCATGAATAAAATCGTTAATGCACTAGCAACCACCGACATCATATTGATCCAGTAAGCTACTTGAGTTTTGTCTGAGCCAGCGAATAAGGAAAATAAACGACCCAGTAATAAAAAAATAGGTGCTCCTGGAGGGTGCGGTACTTGAAGTTTATACGCACACGCAATGAATTCACCACAATCCCAAAAAGACGCAGTTCTTTCAACTGTTGCTGAAAAAACAAATAGGGAAATCGCAAACACGACCCAACCTGTTAGGTCGTTAATTCGTTTAAAATTGTTCATAATAAAAAGCCCCCAACCCCTTAGGGGAGTTTTGTGATTCCTTTTCCTCCTTTGGGGGTCAGAAGGAACTTAAAGAGATTATCCGCAAAATTTCTACCAAAAATACAAAAATAGAATTGGCTTAACTACATTCGTGCTGTTAAAATCTGTTAAACTTTCGATTTGACAGACAATAAAAAGTAATACCACCTAGCTAATTTGTCTGGAATGAACTGATTGACAAATTAGCTAAGTGGTATTTTACACGAAGACTATGATCGAAAAAAAAACTTACACTCCATCAAATTGGCGTAAGAAGCGAACGTCGTTTTCAGTGAATAAACGCAAGTCTTTAATTCCGTATTTTAACATTGTGATGCGTTCGATACCCATTCCGAAGGCAAAACCCGTATATTCTTTTGAGTCGATTCCACAAAGTTCTAATACGTTCGGGTCAACCATTCCAGAACCTGCAATTTCTACCCATCCCGAATACTTACATACATTACAGCCTTTTCCTTTACAGATTAAACAGGTAATGTCAATTTCGGCAGATGGCTCCGTGAAAGGGAAATAAGATGGACGATAACGCACTTTGGTATCTTGTCCGAACATTTCTTTGGCAAAGTGGAAAAGGGTATCCTTTAAATCCTTAAACCCTACATTTTTATCCACATACAAACCTTCTACTTGATGGAATAAGCAGTGAGCTCTTGCTGAAATAGCTTCATTACGATACACACGCCCTGGCATAATCGCACGCAAAGGCGGCTTTTGATTTTGCATCAAACGCACTTGTACATTTGAAGTATGTGTACGCAATAAAATATCATCAGCCACTTCGCCTCCCTTTTTCTCAATGAAAAAGGTGTCTTGCATTTCTCGTGCAGGGTGATTTTCTGCAAAGTTTAAAGCAGTGAAGTTATAAAAATCCGATTCGATTTCTGGCCCATCCGAAAGGCTGAATCCCATTTTTTCGAAAATCTCGATGATTCTTGCACGCACTACTGTCAAGGGATGAACACTGCCTAAGGTATTTGGAATGACAGGTAATGTCAAATCAAATTCGACAGCAACTGACTTATCCGCTGTCGCTTCCATGAGTGTTTGAAATTCATCAAATTTCGCTTGAGCAGCATTCTTCAAGGCGTTTAACTCTTGTCCAACAGCACGGCGGTCTTCTTGTGCCACTTCTTTCAGTCCATCGAATAATTCTCCGATAACACTTTTACGCCCAACATAAGCGATACGGAACGCTTCAAGCTGTTCCTTATTGTCAATCTGATAATCAGCAACTTGCTGTGTTATCTCTTTAATTTTCTCTTGCATAAGCACAAAATTACAGGTTTCACCATAAGAGGGCAAAAAAAAAGCAAAAATTTAGAGAAGTCGCACGATATTGGGTAACCTTCTCTTCTGGTTTGGTCGCAGCATTCTTCCTAGAGGTCGCAACTATCGGTGTTTATAGCACAAGTTTTTTTTTGAGATGCAACGGTTTAAAAAAAAGACTTGTCTTTTCGTTATACGCTCATTCAACCTCAAGTATGTAATATGGAAACACTGCTTTATATTTTGACATTCACTTCGTTAGGAGTTGGTTTATCCGTTTGTTTTACGGATAGCCTTGAGGAAAAGGAGGATACTTTGCGTAGTAGCACTACTACACGTCCGTTTTTTCTTCCCAAATCTGAGCAAGTCTAACAATGGTTTCAACGGCTTTCTCCATATCCTGAACAGACACCCATTCGTGTTTGCCATGGAAAGCGTGTTCGCCTGCAAAGATATTTGGACAAGGTAGTCCCATAAAAGACAGACGAGAACCGTCGGTTCCTCCTCTAATACTCATTTGCTTGGCCTCAATACCACTACGTTGAATAGCTTCAAGGGCGTACTCCGTTACGAAAGGATATTGATCTAACACTTCTTTCATGTTACGATATTGTTCTTGAACCTCGAAAGTAGCTTTAGAGTTTGGATAGCCTTTTATAACCTCATCTAAAATACGTTTGAGGGTGGCTTCATGCTCTTGTAGGCCAGCTACGCTAAAATCACGGATGATAAAGGATACTTGGGCTTCTTCTACTGCTCCGCTGATTTCGACAGGATGGATAAAGCCTTCCATACCTTCCGTGGTTTCGGGTGAAAGGGTTTCTTTCGGAAGTGCTGCTACTAAATTAGCAGCGATTTTCAAGGCACTTTCCATGCGTCCCTTGGCAAACCCTGGGTGCTGGCTTACCCCTGTAATCCGAATCGTGACTCCATCTGCCGAAAAAGTTTCGTCTTCCAACGAGCCTAAGGTTTCTCCGTCGATGGTATAACCGAAATTAGCTCCTAATTTCTCTAAATCAACATTGGCTGTTCCTCTTCCAATTTCTTCATCAGGTGTAAATAAAATACGAATAGCGCCATGTTTAATTTCGGGATGTAACATCAAATAATTGGCGGCGTCCATTATTTCTGCTAAGCCGGCTTTGTTATCAGCTCCTAATAATGTTGTTCCACTGGCAGTGATGATGTCATTCCCAAACTGAAAAGCAAGGTCTGGATGTTCGGCTAATTTAATTTGCTGAGACGTATCATCAGGTAAAATGAGCGTTTGCCCTTGGTAATTGTGGTGAATAAGTGGTTTTACCTGAGCCCCCGAACAATCGGGTGACGTATCTACGTGCGAACAAAAGCAAATTACAGGAATAGCCTTGGGTGAATTGCTCGGAATCGTGGCATACACATAACCAAAATCGTCTAAATGAGCATCGTTAATGCCCATTGCTTTTAGTTCTTCTACCAACAAACGACTGAGATTTTTCTGCTTTTCACTTGAGGGAGCCGTATTTGAATTGGGGTCTGACTGGGTATCTATTTGCACATAACGTAAAAAACGTTCAGTTACCGTATTTTGATAAGTTGCTAATGCCATGATATTCTTCTTTGATGAGGTGTACTAAAGGTACACTCGTTGCTAAAAATAGGGTTACTAAATTGTTACCAATTAATAAATTTTGTAAATCTCTCCAATCTTGGTATAAAATTCAACTTTTGCTTCCATTTTTCACAGGAAAGGTAGAAGAAATCATATCTCCTTTGTTGAGTGAATGAAGGAGGGTAGATAGGAGCTAAACTTCTTACTTATAGGATTTTTTTATGAAAAAGATGTCTAAAAAAAGGATATAATAATACTTAGAAAAAAGGTGATTATCCTTTCAGTTTTCATCATTATCTTGCAGTAATCTTTGATAATAGTAAGATTTACAATCCCAATGAGGACTACTTAAAAGCTAAATTTTTGAGCTATTTTTGTAAAAAAAGGATGTATTTTTTCATTTTTATGAGCAAATATTACCTGTTTCTATTACTTAAATAGCATATTCTTGTAAGATTTGAAGTTTTTTTTGGAAGAAAGTCATTTGGGTGCATTAAATAAACTAGTTTTCAATTTTTCATTTAATTTCGCATCAACGAAATAATTAGGTATATAAATATCGGTTAAGCCAAATAAAGTATAGATTATGTCAGATTTTGCAGAACTCACGTTAGGTGATAAGAAGTTCCAATTTCCGGTGATTACTGGTACGGAACAAGAAAGTGCAATTGATATTGCAAAACTTCGTGACCAAACAGGTTATATCACCATTGATTCTGGTTACAAAAATACGGGAGCAACAAAAAGTGCTATCACATTTTTGGATGGAGAATTAGGAATACTTCGTCACAGAGGCTACTCTATCGAAGAATTAGCAGACAAAGCTTCTTTTTTAGAAGTGGCTTATTTGTTGATTTACGGAGAGTTACCGACCGAAGCAGAATTGGCATCTTTTGAAGGAGAGCTTAAAAAACACTCGCTTGTTAATGAAGATATGCGTAAGATTTTTGAAGGATTCCCTGCTGATGCTCACCCGATGATTGTGTTATCATCGATGGTAAATGCAATGGCTGCTTTCTATACCGACGGCGATGATAATTTAAACATCGTTCGTTTAATGGCAAAATTGCCAAACTTGGCAAGTTGGTCATATAAAAAATCGGTAGGAGAGCCTGTAAGTTATCCGAAAGATTCATTAGACTATTGTTCTAACTTCTTACAAATGATGTTTGCCACTCCTAAAGCAGACTATCAAGTAAGTGAGGTCGTATCAAAAGCATTGAACAAATTATTGATTTTACATGCTGATCACGAACAAAACTGTTCTACTTCAACCGTACGTTTAGTAGGTTCGTCTCAAGCAAGTTTATACGCTTCTATCTCAGCAGGTATCAACGCTCTTTCAGGTCCATTACATGGAGGTGCAAACCAAGAGGTAATCGAAATGTTAGAAGCTATCAAGAACGATGGCGGAGATACTTCTAAATACGTAGCGATGGCTAAAGACAAAAACTCTGGTTTCCGTCTGATGGGCTTCGGTCACCGTGTATATAAAAACTTTGACCCACGTGCTAGAATCATCAAGAAAGCAGCGGACGAAGTATTGGCAGCCTTAGGTATTAATGACCCTGTGTTGAAAATTGCTCAAGAGTTAGAAGCAGCAGCACTAAGTGATGAGTATTTCGTAGCTCGCAAGTTGTATCCAAACGTAGATTTTTATTCAGGAATTATTTACCGTGCTCTTGGTATCCCAACTAACTTGTTTACGGTATTATTCGCTATTGGTCGTCTTCCAGGGTGGATGGCTCAATGGAAAGAATTAAAAGCGAACAAAGAACCTATCGGTCGTCCTCGTCAAGTATATGTTGGTGAAACAGAACGTCCTTTTGTTGCAATAGCAGATAGAAAATAAGGAATAGCTTTTACAGCATAAATTAAAAATGCTCTTAGATGTCGAAAAATCGGCATTTAGGAGCATTTTTCTTGTTTTTAGATAAATCAAAGAGGCATTTGTACGATTTGCTGTCCTTTCAATGACGGAAATTCAAGGGATAATGTTATCTTTGTAAGGTATTTAGGAAAAAAACACGAGGAAGTTATAAAATATAATGCCTTGTACTCCAATACATTAATCGTTTTGTATAGAAACAAATGTCGTTTTAAATGACCATAACTGTTTGTTTTTCGCCCATTACAAAACCATTTTGCTTTATTAACCCTAGCTAATAATAAAGCTTTCTTTTCATCCAAAGTCCACATTCATCTGAAATCGAGAGTTGGTTTTCAGTTAGTCCCAATGCCGTCTGTGCTCGATTTTTTTAAATGATTTTAGCATCTATGAAATTATTACAGCAGTTATTATTATTATTTTGCCTGTCTCTTTCCCTGAGTGTGCAAGCACAATTAGGAGAGACCTTCGTTGGTAAGGCTTCGTATTATGCCGACCGTTTCCATGGAAGAAATACTTCAAGTGGTGAACCTTATGATAGAGAAGAGTATACCGCTGCTCACCGTAATCTCCCTTTCAATACCATTGTCGAATTAAGGAATACCCGAACCCAGAAAATTGCGGTTGTTAAGATTAATGATAGAGGACCTTTTTCAAGAAATCGTATGATTGACGTGTCCTTTGCCGCAGCTAGAGACTTGGAACTGTTAGCTTCCGGAGAGGCTGAAGTCGAAATGCGAGTATTAGAGCTAAATAATCCAGAAAATCCACAGCCTTTGACCTTAGCAGATTTGAACATCGGTTTTAAAACGGAATTTCGCCAACATAGTCCTGTTAAATTTGTCATGCGTGATGGACGAATGTTTTTAGATACCACAGGAACGGCAGAAACAGAGGTGGTGATTCCTAAAAAGTTAATTGAAAGTTCGATTGCTGATAGCTTTGTGAAAGCAGATAGCCTTCGAAAAGAACATGAAGAAGGAGACCGTTTAGGTTTTCATCAGCATAAATACATTCGAGTAATCAAAGATGGCGACGGACATTATCGTTTAGATACGTCAATTGCTACCCCACCAACTCCGCAAGAATATTACACAGTGGCTTCTCAGACACCCAAAGCTACCGTGAATAAACCAAGTACGGTTACCGCAACTTCACCGTCAAAAGAGGTAAAAGAAGCGACTCAACCGTATCAAATCATTGAAGATACAGAAACAAGCCCTTCTCTTTCGTCGGTTGCTTCTCAAGAGAGTAGTTCTTCAAATCCAGTAGCTTCATCAGGGTTTCGTCAACATTCGTACGTAAAAGTTTATATGGACTCGGAAGGAAGGGTACGAATTGACACCACTCAACAAAGTCTAGCCTTGGCAGACGCTGGGCGTTCTGCTAGTAATACTCGTACTAGTAATGCTAACGTTAGAAAACCAGAACCTGTAAAATCAACCGTTGTTACGAATAAGCCTGCCAGTGCAAGTAATCCTGCGACTCCGACTGGTACAACCAATCTGACGACGAATCAAGGAACTGTTATTGAGACTCCTCAGCACTCGTATCTACAAGTATATCGTGATAAGGATGGTCGTATTAAAGTGATAGACTCCTCTCAGAATCCGATTAATAATTCGGGGAAGTAAGGATTGATTAACCCTATAACAAAAAAGGCGTATTTTAGAACATTCTCTAAAATACGCCTTTTTTTTATACGGTGTTAAATAATAAAAATCACCTTGACAGTTATTTAGTTTTATTCTACCTTGCCACTGTTTAGCTAAACTTATGAATACTTCGACACCGAAATACCTATTTTGTCTGTCCTTTCTCCTAAATTTTTATTTTAACTTTTTAAAATTCATTATCATGAAAAGACGTTTGTTTTTGCAGGGATTAGCCCTTGCACCTCCTTTGCTATTGGCTGCTTGTAGCAAAGAGTTACCTTACACCGCTACGATTATTACAGGCATTGT
>JALRIJ010000329.1 GCA_023255485.1 Flectobacillus sp. | reverse complement strand
GTTAGCCCTACAAGTATGTCAGGGGAGGAGCTTATGCAACTATCAGAGATAGCACTCAAAAAAGCGGTGATGGACACGCAAATCTTTACCCGTATGTTTCCCGAAGCAAAATTGAAAATTATCAATGCGTTGAAAGCCAATAAACAAATCGTTGCCATGACAGGAGATGGCGTAAACGATGGCCCCGCCCTAAAAGCCGCTCATATCGGCATTTCGATGGGTAAAAAAGGCTCTGAAATAGCCAAAGAAGCAGCGTCTCTGGTATTGATGAACGACGATTTATCGAAAATGGTGGATGCCATCGGTATGGGAAGACGTATCTATGCTAACCTCAAAAAGGCCATTCAATTTATTATTTCCATTCATATTCCCATTATCTTAACCGTCTTCATTCCCTTAGCATTCAACTGGATTTATCCTAATATTTTTTCACCTGTTCACATCATCTTCTTAGAGTTGATTATGGGGCCTACTTGCTCAATTGTCTATGAAAATGAACCCATGGAAAAAAATACCATGCGGTTAGCTCCACGTCCATTTTCTAGCACTTTTTTTAGTCAAGAAGAACTCTCAATTAGTATTTTACAAGGGCTAGTCATCACCGCTGGTACGTCATTTAGTTACCAATGTGCTTTTCAACATGGCTGTAACGAAGCCCTTACCAGAACGGTTGTATTTACTACCCTGATTACGGCTAATGTTTTTTTAACCCTCGTCAATCGCTCTTTTTACTATTCAATTTTCACGACATTAACCTATAAAAACAACTTGATTCCAACCGTTATTGGCATTACGGTTGGAATAACAGGTTTATTATTGTATGTGCATCCGCTAACAAATTTCTTTGAGTTTCAATCCTTAACGCTTGCTCAATTAAGCTTTAGCATCGGCGTAGGATTCGTCTCTGTCATTTGGGTTGAGCTAGTAAAATTAGGCAATCGCTGCACCTGTCGTCCATCACTAAAAATCAGAGCTAAGCCTATAAAGGAAAGAATTATGTAAGTCCTTGCCATAATTATGTAACGGCTTTTTTCTGGCTATTCGATAGCTTTGTTACAGGTTAACAGAGTCAAAAAGCGAAGAAAATTCATGCATAAATTAGTTTAAAACAGCGAAAAGGGTTACAAAACTAAGGTTCGTTTTAATGAGGAAAAAAGATAAGTATCAGCCTAAAATATTAACCAATTCGCTTATTTGTAGAAAACAAAGAGGTTCTCATACGATAGGAGAACCTCTTTTATTACTCAACGAATGGAAATAAGTGCAAAAACCTGTGAATTATGTAAGTTTTATGAAAAATTATGTAACAAACTGTCCTTAAATAGCTCCACCTTTACCAGAATGCACACTAATCAAGAATAAATCATGGAAGTTACAGAATTAGATAAAGCCAAAGTACACATCGTTGTCGAAATCATCGAATATCTGCCCAATGCTGTTGTGAGTAAAACAATTATCAAAAAGATAACAGGAAATATTACGGCTACTTCTTTTGATGCAGGAGAAGAATTAGCAGAAAAAACCTCTCCTTTCGATAACTACATTCAAATTATTGACGGTACAGCTTCAGTGACGATTGACAAGAAAATGTTTAAACTCACCAAAGGGCAAGGCATTATTATTCCCGCTCATGCCTCTCATATTTTTAATGCAAACGAACAATTCAAAATGATTTCTACTGTGATAAAAAGTGGTTATGAAGAGATTTAATCTACAATAAATGGATAGAATATTATGAAACTATATATAAAATACATGGTGAGTATTCGGTGCAAAATGATGGTAAAAGAAGCTCTAAAAACAATGGGGCTTCATTTTATTGTAGTGGATTTAGGAGTCGTCGAAATTATGGAAACGCTTTCGGAAGCCCAACGTTTAGAGCTCAAAGAAATATTGTTGAAAGGAGGCTTGGAGTTGATGGATGATAAAAAAGCGATGTTGATTGAAAAAATTAAAAACGTAGTAATTGAAACTGTTCACTATGCCGACGAGCTCATTAAAGTCAATTTTTCGGATTATTTAAGCGAGAAACTTCATTATGATTATACCTACATGGCCAACCTCTTCTCTGAAGTACAAGGCACAACCATCGAACAATACATCATTGCTCATAAAGTAGAGCGAATCAAAGAACTCATCATTTATGGCGAATTGAACATTACGGAAATTGCTCACCGAATGAATTATAGTAGTGTAGCACATCTATCAAGTCAATTCAAAAAAATGACAGGTTTATCACCCTCCCATTTTAAGCAATTAAAAGATAAAAGAAGAAGTCCGATTGAAGAATTGTAACGCTCCAACCTATGATAAATACCCCCAATGATATGCCTAACAAAAAGGAAATAGGCTCGCAATCGTATCAAGATATTATGTATTCGTCGTCTGCTATGATTGCGATATTTAAGGGGAAAGATATGCTTATTGAGTTGGCGAATCGCTCTATCATCGAAACCTGGGGAAAGGGTGAAAACATACTTGGATTATCGCTTTTTAGTGTTTTACCCGAAATAATTGAACAAGGTTATGTCGAAATCCTAGCGAACGTTTATACGACAGGAAAAACATTCTCTGCTTACGAAATGCCCGTAACGCTCAAACGAAATGGAAAGTTAGAACTCTTGCATTATACGTTTACCTATCAGGCACAGTACGAGACGGACGGAACAATCACGGGAATCTTACTGATTGGCAACGAGGTGAGTATTCAGGCGTTGTCAAGAAAAAGACTCGAAGAAAGCGAGTCGCATTCGAGATTAGTAATGGAGATGATTCCTGAAAAAGTAACTAATGCTACTCCTGAGGGAAACGTGATTTTCTACAATAAAAGTTGGCAAGAATATACAGGCAAAAATTTAGAGACATTATTACAAGAAGGGTGGGCGAAATGGATTCATCCAGGTGACCTAGAAGAAGTTACTCAAAAGTGGCTCTATTCGGTGGCTACAGGGGAGGATTTTGACATGGAGTTACGGATGTTAAACCACCTAGGAGCCTACCGCTGGCATACTAGTAAAGCCCAGTGCATCAAAGATGAAGAGGGACATATTACACTTTGGGTAGGTTTTAATACGGATGTACACGGCCAAAAAGAGCAAAACAAAGAGTTGGAAAACTTGGTATCTAAACGAACAACGG
>JALRIJ010000328.1:2891-3143 GCA_023255485.1 Flectobacillus sp. | reverse complement strand
CAGTTCTGTGCCAGGACAAATTAAATTGGCCGATATTAATGGGGATGGAAAAATTACAGATGCAGATAGAAGCGTTATCGGAAACTCACAAGCTGACTGGCAAGGAGGGATGACCAACCGTTTTAATTATAAAAACTTTGAATTGTCTATTGTTGCTTTTGTAAGAATGGGCGGAACATTAGTCAGTGCTTTACATCAACCACTTTCAACTTATGCTACGATTTTGGACGGACGTAGAAACCAGTTAGCTGT
>JALRIJ010000328.1:0-2881 GCA_023255485.1 Flectobacillus sp. | reverse complement strand
ACTGGACACCTACCAACCCAACGAATGATTTCCCGATGCCTTCTGCTTCGATTAGCCCAATTTTATCGGCTGGTTCAACTTTAGGATATTATGATGCTTCATTCGTAAAAATCAGAAGTATCAATTTGGCGTATAATTTCTCAGACGCATTAACTAAAAAATTAAAAATGAGTGCTGTTAAACTTTATGTAACAGCAACTAATCCATTTATTTTATTCGCACCCTACTTAGACAAAGGCGGTATCGACCCAGAGCCAAGTGGACAAGGTTCGTCTGGTTTAGTAGGTGGTGGCCCTGGTAACATATCGAGTCGTAACTTGAATATTCGTCTGGCAACTCCTTCTACGAAGGGTATTATTTTTGGAGCTAACATTTCTTTCTAAGAGATACGTTTAGCGAAACACATTTTTAATTTTTGACATAAGATGAACATAAAACATAAATTATCAACCTTACTCTTATCCTCTTTGATGAGCGTTGGTTTATTAAGTTGTAGTGAAGTGTTGGAAGAAACACCTCGTACAGCCTTTACGATTGATTATTTTAAAACGAATGACGGACTTTATTCGGCTGTTTATACCGCTTATGCTGGCTTACGTTATGATTACGGCCCAATGGGGGCATTGATTTTAGCAAATACTGGCACCGATGAATTTACAATGGGAGATCAGGGAGCTGCTACGGATCAACACCGTGAATTGGCTACTTATAGCTTAAGCCCAACAAACGGAGCAATTGGTACGCCATGGGGACGTAACTATTCGAATATCAATCTCTGTAATGCAGTTGTTCAGTTTGCCGATGCGACTACCCTAGATGCTACTTCGAAGGCAACGGTTATTGGAGAGGCTCGCTATTTAAGAGCGGTTTACTACTTACTTTTGGTTGAAAATTTTGGAGCAGTTCCCTTAGATTTAGGTTCTGGAGAGTTGAAGTTTAATGCTACTCCAAGTTGTAAATTCTATCGTACAGGAACAGATTTGTTGGCTAAGAATTACCAAGCGATGATTGACGATTTGACTTTTGCGAGCCAAAATCTACCAGATCAACGTCCTGCGGGTGAGTTTAGATTATCAAAAGCTGCTGCTTTACATATGTTATCAAAAGTCTATATGTATCGTGCATATTCTTCTGTAAAACAAGCAACCGACTTCCAAAATGCCTACGATGCAGCCAAAAAAGTAATTGATAACAAAGCCAAATATGGCGTGGACTTATTGCAGGATTATGGAGATGTACACAAAGAAGGAAACGATTATAACAAAGAAATTCTCTTCTCAGTAGAGCGTACACCATTGAATAACATTGCCAATGAAGTGAACAATCCAAGTACGGATTTTGCGGAAAAGGTAAATATTTCGTGTAATTTCTTTGTGTCTAATTATCAGGCACTTACTAAAGGTGGAAAGTCCTTATATCCTGTTCGTGTATTACAATATGGTCGCCCTTTGCGTCAGTTTGCACCAACACGTTGGACACTAGATGTGGCTTTTGCAGATAAGTTTAACGATAGTCGTTATATGCACACGTTTCGTGATACCTATTATGTGGCAACATTCTACACTAAAGGTACAACTGATTATGATACATACGTGAGTAATATGGCTGCAATCGGTTTAGCAATGGGAGATACCGCTTGTTATTTAGCACCAACGGAAGCAATTGCTAAAAACTTGAAGGCATTGACAGGGGCAGCAGCAAAAAAATATGTAATTTTTGCACCGAGCGAAATGTACACTAACCAGAATAGAACCAATAACATCTATCCTGCCTTGAAAAAGTACGAAGCCGTAAACCGTGCAAACTTCCAAGATGTGTCGGGTCGTCCGTTTGTGGTGGCTAAAATGTCTGAAGTGTATTTATTGGCAGCGGAAGCAGCCATGGCTTTGGGTAAAAATGATGAAGCTGCTCAGTTAATCAATGTCTTGAGAACTCGTGCTGCTTATCGTCCAGGTTTAACAACGGCTGATTTGAATGCTCGTATTGCGAAAAACCAAATAACAGCAAGTGCCATTAATCTTGATTTTATCTTAGATGAACGTACTCGTGAACTTTGTGGAGAAAGTATTCGCTGGGCTGACTTAGCGATGAGAGGAAAATTAATTGATCGTACTAAAACAAAAGGGTATAATCCTGATGTAACAACAATTAATAATTTCCATTATTTGAGACCAATTCCACAGTCGCAATTAGACGCTATTTGTGAGGACAATAAATCTCAATTCCAAAACGAAGGTTACAAGTAACTAAATAAGTTAAGTTGGCTGAGAAGGTTTCGACCTTATCAGTCAACATTACATGAATGTATTCGTAATAATATGAAACGCCCATGCCCAAAAGTTTGACAAACATAGGTATAACTGGGCGTTCCATCTGATACCTTTTAAAACATAACTGATCATTATAATCAGATGAAAAAATATTCAAAAATCTTTTCCGCTATTTTACTCGCTACGGCAGGTATGGTAGCAACCTCGTGCAGCAAATATGAAGTGGATGTGTTAAATACAAACGCATATACCGATGTTGATGGCTCGTTGAAAGCAGCGGCAACTAATTTTCCAATTGGAATTGCTGTTGATTATACCCCATTTCTGACAGATGCAAAGTACAAAAGTACCGTCGCAGCAGAGGCAAAAACGGTGACTTTCGGTTATCACATGAAGCATGGAGCTTTGGTGCTAAACGACGGAACAGTCGATTTTACCAAAGCCGATGCCATGTACGATGCCGCAACCGCCTCTGGTTTAGAGGTATTTGGGCATACGCTTGGTTGGCATCAAAATCAGAATGCAACGTATATGAAAATTATCACAGGGGGCGGTTCTGGTCCTGCTGCGGTTAACTTACTTGCCAATGGTAGCTTCGAGGCGGGTTCGGG
>JALRIJ010000327.1 GCA_023255485.1 Flectobacillus sp. | reverse complement strand
AAAGGTTATTAATAGTGAACGAAGCAGATAACTTGTTTGTGAAGTTATAGCCTACGTTTAAGTCAGTAACCACAGCAGGAGAGAATTCTTGTTTGATATACTCCATGGCATTTGTGCCACCTGATGTATTAGCCACACCGTTTGCATCAAAGAAGAAATAGCTATTGTCTAAATCTTGGAATTCTGTTTTACCGAACAATGTATTGTTTAAGTTCAACTGTAATTTACCAATCATGTAGTCAACACCGAAAATCGCTTTGTATTGAGGACGGCTTTTTGTCAATAATGACTTGATTTGAGTACTCAAAATAGAAGAACCTGCTGCTTTGATTGCTGCTGGAGTAGTTGGGTCTCCTACGATTTCGTTGTTTAACGTAAAGTTACCTGCTAAGTTAAAGTTCATTTTTCCTGTACCCACTAATACATTTTTATAGCTAACTACATAGTCTAAACCTTGTGTATTTGTTTTGATACCGTTGATAAAGAACTGAACTGTTTTTAAGTTATTTGATGTCAAAATTTGACCTAATACTGAACTTGCATCATTTGTTCTGATAGAAGAACTATAGACAATTCTGTCAGAAATATCAATGTTATAGTAATCTAAGGTAATGCTTAAGTTTTTAGCTGGTTGTAAACCTAAACCAATCGTGTAGTTGTTCGATTTTTCAGGCTTTAATGTTGGAATTCCTAAAGCTCTGGCTACCACACTTTTGTTGTTGAATAAACCAGATAAAGCGATTTGTCCTCCTACGAATGCAGCTTGAGTTGACTGTGCATAGATTTGGTGTAAAGTTGGTGCTCTGAAACCTGTTGAAGCAGAACCTCTTAATACGATTTTGTCGTCAAGGATTTTGTAACGAGTAGAAGCCTTCCAAACGAATGTTCCTCCAAAGTCACTGTAGTTTTCACCACGAACTGTTCCGTTTACCAACCATTTGTCTGTAATGTCATAGCTTAAATCTAAGTATGCACCAAAGTTAAAACGAGTATTTGATTTAGCATTTTCAGCTCTAATACCTGGGAATGAGTTTGAACCTTCACCAGAATACGAAGAAGTATCTCCTGCGATGATTTGATATGTTTCAGAACGCATTTCAGAACCAAATGCTACGTTTAACTTTTCAGTTACCTGTTTCGATAAGTCGATGTTTCCTACCATGTGGCTGAAATTGTATCCACCTGTTTTGAATGAAATAGGGCTTTTTCCTTTCAATGAGTGGTTTACAGTGTTATCAACTGAATATAATTGTTGGTTACCACCAATCGTGAAGCTAATGTCTTTTTTCCATCCGTCTGCTTCGTCTTTTACGCCGATTGTTGCATTGTAGTCAGTTAAATCTCCTTCAAAAGTTGGTTCGTAACCGATGTATTCTGTTCCTGCTGCGTGTAATAAACCATAATCTTGTTTCCAATATGGTTGACGGTAGTTGGCGTTACTCAATACTTTTTTAGCTACAAAAGCAGCATTTGCATATAATTGAGCTGTTGGGCTAATTGGTACACCTGCATTGATTAAGAATTTCGCTGCTGTAGTAGCACCTGTACCATTTTTGTTGTTACCTGTTGGGAAACGCTTCAAATATGCTGCAATTTGAGCGTCTGTCGTAGGGTCTCCTCCAAATGCAAATTGTTCAGACACTAAATCAATATTTCCAGAACGAATAGCATTGTCTTGTTGGTTGAAACCTACTGTATAATTAACAAATCCTTTTTCAGCGAAGTTTGCTCCCCCGTTGAATGATAAGCCGTAAGAAGCTCCATCACCTTTTCCTGTAATACCAGAATTCACGGTTAACGAAGAGTACTCGAATTTATCTTTTAAGATTACGTTCATTACCCCTGCAATCGCATCTGAACCATATTGTGCGGATGCACCATCACTCAAAACTTCTACACGTTTGATAGCATCTGTAGGGATTGACGAAAGGTCAACACCTGTTTCACCTCTACCTGGTGCAAACTGTACGTATAATAACGAACTCAAATTCTTACGTTTGCCGTTTACCAAAATTAAGGTACGGCTTGGCCCAAGGTTACGAAGTTCGTAAGGGTCAAGTAAGGTTGAAGCATCGTTTACTGGAGTGTTCACTGTGTTGAAAGAAGGTACTCGGTATTGAAGGGCTTTGTCGAAGGACACTTGACCTGTACTTTTTAGGTCAGAAGTAGAGAAAATGTTGATTGGTAGTGGTGAGTCGGTGATGGTTCTTTGCGAGCTGCGGCTACCTACAGAGACAACGACTTCATCTAATTGGCTAACAGATGCGGCTAAGGCAACGTTAACAGTACCAGAGGCGGGGATAGCAACTTCTTGTGTGGTATAGCCAACCGATGAGAAGATTAATTTGCTAATGGCTGAAGGTACTTTGATACTGAAATGACCCGTTCCGTCGGTTACGGCTCCTCCTTTGGCGTATCGGACAGTGACTCCTGGGAGGGCTGCTCCGTCTTTGGCATCGGTTACTGTTCCTGTGACTGTTTTGTCTTGTGCATACGTGTGGGCGACTAGTCCGAACATAGTTAGGACTGCAAGAAGTAATTTTTTCGTCATTTCTGCTGTTTGTTTTAGTTTTTGCTGATAAAAAATGGACGGAAGAATATTTGGTTATCTGTACTCAAACATTCATCATGTTTCAAACTTAGCATATATTGCCGAATTTTCTTCGTGTTGAGTGAAAATTTTTTTACAAAATGATAAAATATACTTAATGCAAAGCAGGATAGATAATTTATTTTGAGTAGTTATACAAAAAAGATTGGGAATGAAGTTTTTATAAAAAGTGCCTTCATTCCCAATCAGGGCTATTTTTGGAGGGTAAGTTTTCCCGAAACGGTTGTAAAAATTAAAGAACTATTGGTTTCTTGATAAATACACTTGGCTTGGGCTGTATCGCTGGTGATAAATACACTATCATTGCTACGAATGGTGACAAAATCTCCTGACTGAGGTACTCGGTTGAGGTTCCAAGTACTTGCGTCTTCCCAATTACCTGATTGTGCACTTGTAAGCGGGCTCACTAAAATTTTACCAACCGTTGAATAGGCAATGGGGGCTAGACCATTTTTGACAACAGCTCTAAAATACATACTACTACTTACACTGTTGACGGTATAACTGCTTGCTGTAGATGCAATATCATTGGGGC
>JALRIJ010000326.1 GCA_023255485.1 Flectobacillus sp. | reverse complement strand
ATACTTAACTAAGTGGAATACTTTATGAAATTACTTGGTTTAACGCATACAGGGTTAGAACCCTGTATGCGCTCTGCGATAAAATTTTATGACCAAGTAAATCATAAAAAACTATATCTTTTCCATAAAAAAGCGTTAGTAATTAAGAAACAATTCAGCACTATTTTGAACTTAAATTTATATAAAGAATTAATAACCAATGCATTAAATCCAAAATTTAACATTCAAAATTCAACATTATTTCTTAATCACTAACGCTTTTATTTTTATCGGATAGCGGCACTGCCTCTTTCTCCATTACGAATTCGGACAGCGTCGTACACGTCATATACAAAGATTTTGCCATCACCTACATTGCCTTCTGAGGCATTTTCGAGAATGACATCAATACATTTTTCGAGATTTTCGTCGCTTACTACACAGATAATCATCACTTTCGACATCAAAATCATGGGTTTTTCTGCCCCTCTATAGATTTCTGAGTAGCCTTTTTGCATTCCTGCTCCTTTCACAGGAACAACCGTCATACAGGGCATTTGGGCAAGGGTTAGCCCTTTTTGAATCGCCTCTAATTTCGACGGTTTTACAATTGCTTCAACTCTTTTCATGGTTCTTTTTGTTTCTTTATGGTTTGTGTTTCACACGTCTTTTCACTTCATTGTACACTATTCAAATGAGGTATAAGCCTCCACACCAAAGTCAACCGCATCAATTCCTGCTAATTCTTCTCTGCGTTTGATACGAATACCGATTGTTTTCTTCATCGCTACAAAAATAGCAAAAGAACAAACAAATGAGAACACCGCAATTGCACTTACACCCAACAATTGTGTCAACAATAAATCAGCACTACCGCACATCAACAAGCCTTTTTCTTCTGCAAACAAACCCACGGCAACCGTTCCGAAGAAACCGTTTACGCCATGTACCGCAATGGCTCCCACAGGGTCGTCCACTTTCATGCGGTCAATTGCTACAACGGCAATATCAATAATAATCCCTGCAATGATACCAATCACAATTGCCGAGTTATGACTCACTACATTACAACCTGCGGTAATGGCCACTAAACCTGCCAAAATTCCGTTGATAACCATCGTAATATCTATTTTTTTATAACGGAACATCGTATAAACCATCGTCGCAATTCCTCCTGTTGCCGAAGCTAAGAACGTATTGGTCGCTACTTTACCAATCAATTCCCATTTGCCAACAGCCGCTAAGGTAGAACCTGGGTTGAAGCCAAACCAACCAAACCACAAGATAAACGCACCCACCGAAGCTAAGGTTAAATTATGCCCAGGGATAGCGTTGATACTACCATCGGCATTGTATTTCCCTTGTCTTGGCCCTAATACAATTGCTCCTGCCAACGCCGCAAAGCCCCCCAAAGCATGCACAGCAGACGAACCCGCAAAGTCATTGAAGCCTCTTTGCATTAACCAACCATTTGGATTCCAAACCCAATTGGCAGCTAACGGATACACAAAAGAACAGAAAATAGCGACAAAGAAAAAGTACGCCCAGACCTTCATACGTTCTGCTACACCCCCCGAAACAATCGAGATAGCCGCAATACAAAAGCCCATTTGAATAAACCAAAATAAGGAATTAGAAACGGTAAGTCCCAAGCCTAAATCACCCGTTGGAATACCCATCCCAAAAGCCCAAAATCCGTTGGACTTGCCGTATGCAATTCCGAAGCCAATGATGTAAAAAGCAAGTCCTCCGACCATAATATCAATGAGAACTTTGGCGATAATACTCATCACATTTTTGGAACGAATAAAGCCTGCTTCTAGTAAAGCAAAGCCTCCTTCCATCTGAAAAATAAGTGCTGCACAAATAGCTACCCAAACCGAGTCGATGGCATGAATCAGCTCCGTTTGTTGTGTGGCAAGTTTAGTAATGTCTTCCATTCGTTTGAAATACGTTTTTTGTAAAATTTTAAAAAGCAGTTCAAAATTAAACAATTATTAAGTATTTGTACTTATTTTATTGAAAAACATATTTCATTTTTATGCAATTATATACTCAGATGAAGAAAAATTCTCAAAAAAACATTCATTTAAAACCATGACTATCAGGGCAAAAAAAGAAGTCTTTACCCACAGGTAAAGACTTGCTTAATCTCCATCATTTAAAACTAAAAACTAGTTGCCTCCGTTTTTCACACGATTCTTTTCGTCATCTAAACCTGTCGAACGTCTTCTTGCAGCAGCAACTTTACTATTGCCAAAACGGTAACTAAATGTTAATAATACACGGCGGCTATCCCATGTGTTGCTCGCCTTAATATCTACTGTTCCATACTGAGCAATAGCCGTTGCTTTGTTCGTATAAAGCAAATCTTGTACGCTCAATTTTAAGGTTGCTTTCTTCTCTAATAAGGTCTTTTGTAATCCTAAATTGATACCTCCTTGCGAGCTAACTCTGAAAATACTCCACAGTCCTCCAGAGGTGTACCAGCCACCAACTTCAAGTTTGTAACTTCTTGGTAAGGTGAAGGTATTGTTTAAGTTAAAGTAGAAATTAGTCATTTCGGGAACAATCGAAGCCTGCTGTACCATCCCCGTTATTTTGGTATAACTCACGTTTACATCGTTGGTGCTCATCCACCATTTTGTGATGGGTACATTCACCGAAACATTTATTCCGAGGTTATCTTGACTTGCTAAGTTATCGGAAGTCTGATAAGTAGCTCTTGCCTGATCGTCTTGTTTCAAAATATCAGCCATCACGTCTTTAGTATGGCTATAACTCAAGGTAGTTGATACAATCCCTTTGAATGAGTGCGTCAATTCCATCGAATTCGTTAACTGTGGACGTAAAAATGGGTTTCCAACTTCGTAGGTATAAGGGTCTAAGAAAAATAAAAATGGATTTAAGCGGTCATAACTAGGACGGTCGATACGACGGCTGTAGGTAATTCCAAACGTATTGTTTTTGTTGGCTTCGTACTGGATAAAAGCACTTGGAAACAACTGGAAATAATCACGCTTAAAGGTTGAGTCTTTCGCCCCCGTATAACTTGCCGAAATCCCTTCTGCCAACGTCCACTCCCCTCTTAATCCTAGCTGAAAACTAAACTTTTTAATTTTGGTCTGGTAGTTTAAATAAGCCGCATTGATGTTTTCGTGATAGGTAAATTTGTTACTATTTCTGG
>JALRIJ010000325.1 GCA_023255485.1 Flectobacillus sp. | reverse complement strand
GAAAGCCTTGAGAACGGGAAATACGAAGTTTGTTTATAGTGTTACCAAAATACAGTTAAAGGGTAAACCTAGCGAATTTGTTAGCGAAACCCATACGATAGACATCAAGGCGGTAGAAAACAGAAAAGCCATTGCCAAAGCGTCCATGACTGTAGAAGGAGGACAAGATATGCTTTATTCCAACGCATTGATATTCTCAAATAGAGGCTTATCCAATGCCAAAAACGTCATTTTGATTGGCTATTCGGGAGGTGCTTGTGGTGTACCAACCTATTATTTTTATCAGATCTGGAACGGTAAAAACTTTGTTCAAGCTCCAAAAGCCGAAAGCATTGCCGATGCAGGGGCATTTTATGAAGATTATAGCTTAGTTTTCCCCAATGAAAAAGGTGGCTTGAAAGACAAGATTATTCAGAAATACGAATTTGAAGAAACCATCGACGAAGCTAAAAATAAATACAACCGCAAAAAATCTCAAAAGGTTTATTCATGGACGGGTAGCGGATTTGTGAAGTAAAAATCGGAAGAAAGTAATTGATTTATACGGAAGTCGAAAATAGTATTAGGCGAAAAATAACCGCTGACAGGGTTAAGCCCGAAACCCTGACAGCGGTCAAAGACCCTGTCAGCGGTTGAGCCTTTTCCCTTTTATACGTTACGATGTTTTAGTTCACTCGAATACACTTGGTCTGAGTTGTAACAGTACGATTTGGATATACCGCTGTTGATATTAAGGTGTCTTTAGACAGAAGCGATATGGTAACCTCTGGAACGATGACCCGTATGTTTTGACAAGAAGGATTAACTGCTACATACTCTTGAGGTTCGACGGTACACGATTTTCCACCCAGTTCAAATGTTGTCTCTGCTAAACCACACAAATTCACATAGCCATAAGAGTCAATAAGTTCTCCATCATAACGAACACTTAGGTCATATGGCTTATCACTTGTCTCGGCAATCCAAACTCCCTTATCATCCGTTTTAAGCACTTGTTTCCATTTACCAACAAACACGGTGGTTTGATTTGATTCATGGAATTTAGTAGTGTCCAGAAGTTGATGAAATGTTTCATCTTTACAAGCGATGAGAGCCAGAAAGCACAGCCCTACTACAACAGTTTTTTTCATACGTTCCTATTTATTTTAAAGGTTTATGAAGAGATACAAAAAACCATTAAAAAGTTGGAACGTAGTTCATATCCCTTACGCCCCCACCATCAAATTACAACCACGTACATCCGAGTTATCAAAACGACCTAGTACGCTAAATTGCTGTGAGTTAGGAATAAAAGTACCCAAATCTTTTGTTTCTATAAAAGCACAAGAGTCGATATTGGCAAGGTCGATGACGTTGATACCTCCTGAGCGTCCGCCTGTGGGTATAAGGCTAAATGGGTCATTTACATCTCGCAATAAAATCTTCATGGAAGGCGGTAAATCAAAAACGCCTTCCCCATACGAATATCCTTGCGATAATAGTTCGGTCATGCCATATTCCGAATGAATGGCTTTTACGTGAAAGGCTTCCGTCAAAATGGCATGAACTTCTTCTCGCAATAATTCTTTTCTACGTCCTTTCATTCCGCCCGTTTCCATCACAATCAGCTTATCACTATTTGTTAAGAACGACAAATCATAACCCAGTTCAGCAAAATCAAGCAAACCAAAGGTCACTCCCATTAAAAGTACTTTTTTGATAGCAGGATTTGCCACAGCATCCCGAAGAGCGGTAATTAATTCTTCGTAATTATGCAGGTAAAAACCCGATTGTTCAGAACCACTTTGACGAATAAAATGCTCAACCATATAGACTAAAGACGAATTACTTCTTTCCAAATAAGAAGGTAATAAAGCCAGCACTTGAAAGTCTTGTAATTTGCCATAAAAGCGTTCAAAAATCTGTTCGGCTATCTGCAAATAAAAGGCAGGATCAGCCACCAAATGACGACTTGTTGTCTGTCCTGTAGTACCGCTACTTTCAAAAATGGTTTCAGCAACGACCTGCCCGCTTAGGACTTCTTGGGTTTTGAAAAACTCAATAGGCAAAAACGGAATCTCTTCAATACGGCTAATCGACTGAATATCACGCTTTAAATACGTTAAATATGCTTGATAGACAGGGTTATTTTGAGCTTGATAATGAAAGATTTCTAAGGCCAGTGCGTCGAAGGTTTCGGGCGTGACGTGTAGTACTTTATTTTTAAGGGATGCTGACGAAATCATTGGAGAATATTTTTTGTACAAAATTACACCAAATCATTAACTTTACAGAAGAATGAAATGCGATGAAGAGAAATAAAGCCTAATACAACAAGGATACACGGCTTGTCGTTATGCTGTTAATACAGCTCGCTATAAATAAACGATACAAGAAATGAAAAAAATTACTTTATACCTTTTCGGAATGCTTTTGATGTCTTCATGTTTGACAGAGCCCAATTTCAGCAACGTCCCCGAAATCTCTTACAATAATCTCAACATCATCACGACTCAAACTCCAGATGCCCTTGGTAATGTCACCTCAAGGGATTCTGTTATTTTGAGCATCAATTTCCAAGATGGCGATGGTGATTTAGGAGTCACGCAAGGCGAATTTGCTGGCACAACCGTTACCAGTCCTAGTCTTAAAGGGGTGAAAGTCTATGACTTAAAATTGTATGTCCAAAAAAATGGCGTTTTTAAGGAGTCCTCTCCCGCTATCCCCTTATCAGGTTCTGGATATATCCCTTTTTACTTTAGAACAAGCACGAAACCCGGCCCTAGTGAGGGTGTTATTGATTACTCCATGACTTTTAATTATAAAAACTTTAGCTATATTCCTTTACTAACAGGCAAAAAAGATACCATCCGCTTCGATGTTTGGATTAAAGATAGAGCCTTGAACACCAGCAATGTAGTTCAAACCCCTCCAATTGTTTTGTTTAATAAATAAGGCAAGGAGGCAACGAGGTACGAAGGCAGAGAGGGAAAGAGGCTACTAGGCATGGGACAGAAAGCTAGTCAGGTGTGAAGGATGAAAAACTACTCTAGGCAAAGAGACCGTAGGAAAATGAACGAAATAGCCTTGGAGGCACGAAGGCAACGAGGCAGAGGGGAAAAGAGGTTACTAGGCATGGGATAGAAAAAGCTAGTCAGGCGTGAAGGATGAAGAACAGCTCTAGGCAAGGAGAC
>JALRIJ010000324.1 GCA_023255485.1 Flectobacillus sp. | reverse complement strand
AGTCATTCCCGAAATAAGCTTCCACGTGCCTTGAATAGCCAGTTGATTCGTGTCTTTCGCATCATTTTTACAAGAAATACATAAGGCAAGCAGTGCCATTGGGAGGAGTGTTATTTTCATTCGATTGGATTTGTTGATGGATAATGCAGGAAATTATCAGAATAAAACCAGAAGTGTGTCTTTGGTTGGAGGGGTACAAAAAAACCTCCTGACTAACATCAGGAGGTTTATAATCAAACATAAAAGTAATTCCATCTATTCACTTAATAGGTCTTCTAAACTGCTCAATGGTAAATCCCAAGCTTCGGAAACGCCTTGATAAACTACTTTACCATGAACGACATTTAGCCCCTTTTTCAGTTCTTCATTTTCTTGACACGCTTTTTTCCAACCCTTGTTGGCTAATGCCAAACAATACGGTAATGTAGCATTCGTCAAGGCCAACGTGGAAGTATAAGGCACAGCCCCTGGCATATTGGCTACGCAATAATGCACGATACCGTCAATTACAAACGTTGGTGCTTCGTGTGTAGTAGGTTTACAGGTTTCAATACAACCGCCCTGATCTACTGCCACATCGACTAGTACCGTTCCTTCACGCATCTCCTTCAACATTTCACGGGTAATCAAATGTGGTGCTTTTGCCCCAGGAATTAGTACCGCTCCAATAATTAAGTCGGCAGTTTTAATGGCTTCACGGATATTATATTCGTTCGACATTAGGGTTGTCACATTCGCAGGCATCACATCATCTAAATAACGGAGTCGTGCAAGACTAACGTCCATAATGGTAACGTTTGCTCCTAAACCAGCCGCCATTTTGGCTGCTTGTGTTCCTACAACTCCTCCGCCTAATACCAAGACATTGCCTGGCTTCACTCCTGCTACTCCTCCTAACAACACGCCTCTTCCTCCCATTGGTTTCTCAAGGTACTTAGCTCCTTCTTGGATTGACATACGTCCTGCCACTTCCGACATTGGTACTAATAAAGGCAACGAGCGGTCTGCTTTTTCGACGGTTTCATACGCCAAACAAACCGATTTACGCTCAATCATCGCTTTTGTAAGCGGTTCTGACGAGGCAAAATGGAAGTATGTGAATAATAATTGATTTTCTTTAATCAACGAGTATTCAGAAGCAATAGGTTCTTTCACTTTACAAATCATCTCAGCTATTGCATATACAGCCTCGATAGTAGGAAGAATTTCAGCTCCTGCTTGCTCGTAGTCTGCGTCAGCAAAACCACTACCTAACCCTGCTGTCGATTGTACATACACCGTATGTCCACTTTTTTTAAGAGCTAAAACTCCTGCGGGTGTAAGAGCAACACGGTTTTCGTTGTTCTTGATTTCTTTTGGAATACCAATAATCATGATAGAGGATGATTAATACCTTGCATCTGTATTTGGCTTAATCGTTGGATTAAACCAAATACCAGAGCAAAGCGTTGTTTGAAGATGAAGTGTTTGATGGGTGCAAGTTACACATACAGAAAATACCAATGACAAAATCAAATAAATAAGAAAATATAATATAATTTTACTATTTATACAGTAATAATTTCTGTTTACAATAATTTAATCTACCGAAAAAGTAAATTTTTCTCCATGAATTTAGACGCAACAGACTTACATATTCTTCGATTACTACAGGAGAATGCCCAGCTAACCTTAAAAGACATTTCTAAACAAATCAATTTGTCGATGACTCCTACCCACGACCGTATCAAAAGGCTCGAACAAGAGGGAATTATTGAAAAGTACGTAACCTTATTAAATAAGAAAAAACTAGGTCGTCACCTAATTGTTTATTGTAATGTAACACTTGATAAGCAGCAAAAGAATCATTTTAGCGAATTTGAAGCCGCCATCAATGCGTTTCCAGAAGTGATTGAGTGCAATGTAGTATCTGGTAATTTTGACTACCTCATTAAGGTTATCGTACGAGATATGGAGGCTTATAACGAGTTTTACCAGACCAAACTTGCTGATTTACAAAGTGTAGCTCATATCAACAGCTCCTTTGTTATGTCTGAAATCAAGAATAGCACCATCATTCCTTTATAATTGAAAGGTATCTAGTTTACAAAAGTATCTAGAACCACCTATCAGTAAAATAGGAGAACCTAATTTTGCAAACCTAGTTTAGTATAAGTACTCGTTGATAAATAGTTTATATTTTGTCTCAAAACACAGCACAAACCATTAGATAATAGCGACTTATTCAAATCTTTGAGCATTAAACGTTAAACTGATAACTACTTAGACTAGGAAAAACAGCGATTTAGGCAATCTTGAAGGAATATATTTAAGCTAATCTGTTGTATTTCAAAAAAATAGTTCCGAACTTTGCACCCCGATTGAGGCTCTTACGTGATTGGGCAGTCCAACAAGCATAGGCGAGTATTTTACAGACCCTTGTTTTTCAGACCTTTAATATCACCGCTGAGTACCTAATTATGATGGGCAGCATCATAACAATTTTAAGTTAAGTTGAAAAGCCACTTAAAATTGGCGAGCATTTTATTCAACCAATCAAATAAATCAAACAATGGATTTAATTAAATTCGTAGAAGCTGAGAACGCTGCACGCCGTGCAGAATTGCCCGAGTTCGCAGCAGGAGATACAATCAACGTACACGTTAAAATTCGTGAAGGTAACAAAGAGCGTATTCAGGTATTCCAAGGAACAGTAATTCAACGTCGTAATGCTGGTTCTGGCGAAACGTTTACTGTACGTAAAATCTCTAACGGTGTAGGTGTAGAAAGAATTTTCCCAATTTTATCTCCAAACATCGACAAAATCGAAGTATTACGTCAAGGTAAAGTACGTCGTGCAAGATTATTCTATCTTCGTGGCAAACAAGGTAGAGCTGCGAAAGTTAAAGAGAAAGTGGTTAAGAAAGTTAAGAAATAGTCTTTCCCTTCTTGGTAAGATACAACAAAAAAGGTTGCTCATTCGAGTGACCTTTTTTGTTTTTATACGTTTTTCTAACACTTCTCGTTTATAAAGTAGAAAGTAGTCATTAAACCTTTTCAATCTGTTGATGTCCAAAAGGTAATTAACAACATTCTTGTTCCATCTTAATACACAAGACCATGAAAAAAGTATTGTTATCAGCACTGCTATTGGTTGCAGTAGCAACTGTTTCTCAAGCCCAAACAACAACGGATACT
>JALRIJ010000323.1 GCA_023255485.1 Flectobacillus sp. | reverse complement strand
AATGCCGACAAAGGAAATGTCCATTCGGGGGTGTATAGCGTACTACCCAAGTCGCTGTTATAATACCACGCCCCACCTGTTATTGGATTGCGAACGATGTGAATATCTTGTGCAGGCATGTAACTTTGTGCCAATAAGAAAATCTTCTCTTTAGTCTTTGGATTCAGAGCCATATCTACTACGAGCATTGCATGTCCATAACTTTTGGGATTAGATACGATAAACACGTCCCCAATGTTTAAGTCTTCTAGTTGTTTAATGCTTTTAAGTTCTTTTTCAAGGGTATAGGTGTTGGCATAACTGAACACCATATCGAGGTATTTTCTAAAACCTTCTTTGCTCGTATCTGCCTTTCCTACCTTTTTATATCCCTTATTCGTCATTCGATATCCCTGTCTGTATAGGTCATAACGCATGGATTCTTCGCTAAAATTCGCAAACGAAATATTACTATAATTTCCGATTGAAAAAAGGTATTCACTCCGAAGCCTAATGACGGCATCGGCACATTGTTGAAGGTCTTGTGTCCCTCGGTCGATGTTCAATACAGCTACGTGTTGTGCATTGGTTTTCTTACGTCCATCAAAAAGATAAACGCTAGTACCGTTGGGTTTTAAAGGAAAGCTTCTCAGAAAGGCAGCAAAAGAGCCTTTCACAACTGGAATCCGTTGAAATGCAGGAGGGATAGGAAAACGACTTTCAATGTTGGCTCCTTGTGGGTTAATTTGTTGCCCAAAGGAAGAAAGGACGCTCAAAGCGAGTAATGTGAGTAGGATTCGTTTCATAGTCTTGTGATTTATAACAAAACGAATCATACGATTACGTAATTGTGTAATAATAAGGGATTTGCTAATATTTTAAATCCCAAATTCATTATTCAAAATTTAGCATTATTACTTAATTTTTTTATTCAACTCTGGTTTATATTTAATAAACCCAAATAAGTGAAGGTAAACCGAACGTGAAATTCTGAAATTGAAAGGTACAACTAAGATAGAAATTACCGTAATGGGTACGATATAATACATCACCGAAGGGTCATTGAAAAGATAAAAAATAGAAAAGCCCATGACGATTAATAGTAAAATCGTAAATCCGTAGCTCATGAACATCGCTCCGTACCAAAACCCAGGTTCTACTTCAAAGCGTAAATTACAGTTAGGGCAGTGCGTGTGCATTTCGTCAAACTTGCTTATTTTCATGCTTGAGTACTTGAACATATTGCCACTTCTACACTGCGGGCAAGTACCATCGAACATCGCAAAGGGTTTCTTTGGTGCGTATGTTGCCGTTTGGCTATCTTTCTTTTCCATAATTCTTAACTGTGTTATAATGCAAAGATACGCAATTATTGGATTACTATTTTTTCAAGAAGTGTTGTTCAAAGATAGAACCCTGTTGTAAGGAATATTCTAAGGTTGCACTGCTGTCTTTATACATCACTGCTTGGAACGAAAAGGTATCATGTAAATTCTTCCAATCAGCTCGTTCAATGCTTGTCTTAGGCTTTGAGGGTAAGCTACTTCGATAAATTTGACTCCATGTAGGGAGTGAATTGACAGCCAATAGGAGTAAGATTACACAATAATAAACGCTTTTCTCCTGTTGATAATTGGTTAGAATAAAGGCAATAATAATGATAAAAATCATTAATGCAGGAACAGCAGAGCGTACATTCAAATCGTTTGCTTCACCAATTTGATAGAGTGGGAGCAAGGTCAACAGGACGGATGCAATCAGTAAAAGGTGTTTAAATGGATGTTGAAAGCGGCTTAGTAAAAAATGCCAAAGTAAGACATTGAAACCGATATAGAACAAATAGCACCAGAACCACGTACTTACACCAGCTTCCCAAATAAAGAGGGTATTGCCACTATTTACTCCTTCCGTACTGACAAAATAAAGCAGTAGTGGAACAAAGCCGAGAATTATCCCAATACTCGTCAATAAGCTGTTGGAAGCGAAAGTATTCTTCCACTCTCGTAAAAAAAAATAAAGTACAAAAGGGAACAAGCCAATACTTGCTAATGGGCTCCAGTAGATTGTTGCCAACAACATTAACAGGAGTGTATGAAGATGTACTTTTTTTGAAAATGTAGTTTCTAAGACAAAGCAAGCACCCAAACAAGCAGGTAGTATGTGCTGTGGAGCCCATGCAAAACCATCCCAAAAAGGAGGACGCATTAACCAGTATTTATGGAGAATGAGATGGAAGGGTGGATTAATATAAGGCTGAAAATCTAACCAGTAAATGATTTTGTAAAAACACCACGCATTAGAAAAAAAGAGTAAGGTCAAAATGGCGACGATTCTACTTTTGGAAAGAAAGGTACTAAGCCAAAGAAAGAGGAGGGATGTTCCTAGCGTACTCCAAACTAAGGCAATATAGCGACAATAGGCTAGTCCTGTCAGTTTTCCTACACTGGCAATCGGAAGGTAATAACCCAAGTAATAACACATATAAACCTTGAATGCAGGATAGTACAAAGGCCAAGGATTAGTGACTAAATCTCTTATTTTTAGGTTATTAGACATGAAGTCGAGCGTCTGTGTTCGAAACTCTCCAATGCCCACTAAAAGATTGAGTATAAGGGCTAACGCAATACAACTCACGAAAGATAACCTTGAAAATAGAGGGTTGAGGATTCTGCTTTCTGACTGATGAATAGCTTGAATACATTTCCATGAAGCATAGCTAATCACCAAACAGGACATAATTCCCCAGGTAGGTGTCACCCATGTGAGTAAGAAAATAAACGTAGGGATTAGTAAATAAACAAGGGTGCTTATCTTGAGATTTTTAATCATTTTCGTATTCTTTTCGGAAAGAATTAGGGGTGAATCCGTATTTTTCCTTGAAGGCTTTTATAAAATGAGATACGTTTTCATAACAGACATCCAAACTGATTTCGGCAACCGATTTAGAAGAATTTTCGAGCAGTAATCTTGCGTGTTCGAGTCGTTTGTTTTTGAGCCAAACAGCAGGGGTATTATTAAATTGCTTTTCAAAATCTCGCTTGAAACCCGACAAACTTCTACCCGATAAGCGAGATAGTTCGAGCATCGAAAGTGGTTTGAGATAATAGCTATTCATCAAGAAGTTTAAATCAACTTTTTCCCCTTTATAAAGAGCGTATAAAATAGCTTTAAGCTGTCCTGTATGGTCAATTTCGAGTAAATGTAATAACAGTTCTTGAAGTTTTA
>JALRIJ010000322.1 GCA_023255485.1 Flectobacillus sp. | reverse complement strand
TTTATACGATAGTAGAGATAATGTATTGACAACAAGTAAAGGTTCTTTTTTTGAATTATCATACTCAAATCACCTCAAAGAGTTTGGAAGCACCCATAATTTCCAACGATGGATAATCGACCTACGAAAGTTCTATAAACCTTTCAAGACAAGAGAAGATGTAGTGGCCCTACAGACTTACGCTCAATTTAGCAATGGAAATATTCCTTTTAGTGAACTAGGACTTTTAGGAGGTGATATGATTATGCGAGGCTACTATCAAGGTAGTTATCGAGATAATAATCTCTTTGCTATGCAAGCAGAATATCGTTGGCAAGTCTTAAAACGTTGGGGAATTGCTGGTTTTGGGGGCGTAGGCTCTGTTAAAAAACAACTAGCTGATTTTGATATACAGACACTAAAACCAAGCTATGGAGCGGGTTTACGTTTTAAAATTAATCGTAAAGAAAATGTGAATGTTCGAGTGGACTATGGCTTTGGTAACGGACAGCAAAATCTCTATTTCTTTATTGCAGAAGCGTTTTAACGGTGATGAACTAAAAAAAAGTTACTTAACATTTGTCAAAAAAAAACCTGCCAACTTTTTATAAAAGTTGGCAGGACGTATTAATGAAGTGCAATTATTATGCAAACATACTATTAAAGTTTAAAAAAAACAAACAGATTCTATCCTACAGAAATGAATAAATTGTGACTATTCTAAGAAAGCCCTTGTTGGTATGGGAAAATGATACTTTTCTGGAATCCTATTCGGTAAATTTACATCTTTCCCAAAGAATATTTTTTCTATTTTTTTTTAAAATAAAGCAATTCTATCTGACTTTTAGTCCTTTTTCCTATTTTAAATCAAATAAAATGACATTAGAGTATATTTCTACTCTTTTGATGATTGACGTTAAAAATAGGATTTTGAGATGACATTCTTATCACAAAGAATACCATATAGCACAGTGTAGGATTGTATAATTCAAAGAGCTATTTCATTCCCAGAAGACGATTTATTATCCTTTAATAACCATTCCTGTATTATGTCGCTTATTTTACATCACATTGTGCTTCCATCTGACTGGGAACGCCAAGCATCTTTGCCTTATTACGAAGCAGAAAGCTTAACTACAGAAGGCTTCATTCACTTATCTACGCCAGAGCAGGTCGAAGGCACGTTGCAACGTTTTTTCAAGGAATTTAAACAAGTGTTTATTTTACATATTGATGCTAGCCTTTTGGAAGCGAAGCTTGTATATGAAGAAGTTCCTCAGCATGGCACTTTTCCTCATTTGTTTGGACGCTTAAATAAAAAGGCGGTTTTGCAAGTGGAAGAACGTTTCTTGTCTTTTTCTTAACCTCTCGACTTTGTAAATGCTTTATGCAGAAAATTCTAATTTTATCCGATACCCATAGTTTTTTAGATGCACGTCTAGCTCCACATCTTGATTGGTGTGACCAAATCTGGCATGCAGGCGACTGGGGGAGTGTAGAAATTGCCGATACCCTTTGTTCTTTAAAGCCCGTAGAGGGAGTTTATGGAAACATTGATGGGGGAGTGTTACGCACAATGTTTCCCAAGATAAATCATTTTCAGTGCGAAGACCTATTAGTCGGAATGACTCACATTGGAGGAGCCCCCTCCAGTTATAAACCCGATGCTCTTGCTTGTTTTAATAAGCTCGTTCCTGATATATTTATTACAGGGCACTCACATATTTTACAAGTAAAACGAGACTTGAATCGTAACCGAATGCTATTTATCAATCCGGGGGCAGCAGGGCAACATGGCTTCCATCAAGTTCAGACGGCTGTACGCTTAAAAATTGAAAAAAAACGAATTTTTGAAGTAGAAATAATCGAAATGCTTCGAAATAAACAAAAAAACTAAAAATACATTATCTTTTTGTAGTATTATTCAAAAAACGGCACGATATTTGCTGTGTAACTGAGTGGCTACAACATAAGTATTTCTAAAAAAAAGACTTCTTGTTTTTTTCAGATTGAAGCCAGTCATTCCAACCTTTTTGCCGCCACGAAAGCGTTTGGATTATGTCAGTTATTGACAGATTCTATCAGTGTTTTCACTCTATGAGGCATGTTCCTTACTAATAGCATTTAAAATCTGACTTGCTCGTTTATACAGAGCATTAAGGCATACTTGGGTATATACAAAATGTATTCAAGTTTCGTGCCAATGTTACCTTATTCCGTATTACCTAATCACTTATAAATACATAGAATTATAATCCTTAATTTTTTAAAACGGTTTACAACCCAACTCGTAAATACAGTCCTGATTGACGAAAGTCTTTCAGGACTATTTTTTTAGAGAAGTCTGAGTAAAATTCCTCTAAAAGTACTATCTTTGCAGTTACTACTTGGGGCTGACCGGTATTGACAGTTTGTGCATTCTGGTAGTAAGCACGTCGGGAGTTGGGCAGACCTCCTGTGAAAAATCCGTCCGAACAATAACAGGCAACTCTACGTATGCCATGGCAGCTTAATTCTTAATTGAATTTTGTTTTGGGTAGTTGAACAACCGAGTTGTTGCTATTCGCCACATCCCACTAGGCTAAGCTTTGCCGCCTAGATACGGGGTGTCATCATGCAAAGTCGAACTTTACTGATGTCTCTGAGTAAAGTTTAGTATAATGAAACTAAGAACTGTTCAAGGTCCGGCTTGAACCTAGGCAGTTCCGACAATCAATCAAGACTAAACGTGTAGAAAGCTAGTAGATTCCTTGTCTGGACGAGAGTTCGAATCTCTCCAGCTCCACCAAAGCTACTTAATTCTTAAAGGAATTGAGTAGCTTTTTTTGTAAGGAAATTACTTACGTTTTGCCATAAATTTACAGATACGTATTTAATACAAAATAGAGTAATGACTGACAAGATAGCCAAACCATTTTTAAAGTGGGCAGGAGGAAAAACTAAGCTCATCAATGATATTGAAAAGGCATTGCCAATCAACCTTAAAAATGAGAAACTTACTTATATTGAACCCTTTGTTGGTAGTGGTGCAGTGCTTTTTTGGATACTAAATAACTTTCCTAAGCTTGAGAAAGCCGTAATAAATGATATTAACGAAGACCTAATAAATACCTATAAAATTATAGCATCCAAGCCAAATGAGTTAATTTCAATATTGGAGATTTTGCATCACGAATTTCATGCGTTAGACGGAAATGAAGATGATAAGAAACGCTATTATTATCACAAAA